>JAEUJH010000293.1 GCA_016794825.1 Gemmatimonadota bacterium | reverse complement strand
GACGCCAAGAAGTACGCCAACCTCCTGTTCGGGATGCAGGGAACCGGCGGCTCGAGCGCCATCGCCAACTCGTGGGAACAGCACCGCACGGCGGGCGCGGCGGCCCGGGCCATGCTGGTTTCCGCGGCGGCCAAGCAGTGGGGCGTGGCGGAGACGGAACTGACCACCGAGCCCGGCGTCGTCGTGCACGCCAAGTCGAATCGGCGGGCCGAGTACGGATCCCTGGTCGGGGGCGCGGCCAAGCTCACGGCGCCGGAGAAGGTGCCGCTCAAGGATCCGAAGGACTTCCGGTACATCGGCAAGGAAAACGTCACGCCCCGAACCGACGCGCCGGCCAAGAGCAACGGGACCGCGGAGTTCACCCAGGACGTCAAGCTCCCGGGGCTCCTTACCGCGGTGGTGGCGCACGCGCCGGTCTTTGGGGCCACGGTCAAGTCGTTCGACGCGGCCAAGGCCAAGGCCGTGCCGGGCGTGAAGGACGTGGTTCAGATCCCGACCGGCGTGGCCGTGCTGGGCGACAACTTCTGGGCCGCCAAGCGGGGCCGCGACGCGCTCGTGGTCGAGTGGGACACGTCGAAGGCCACCACCATGGGGTCCGCCGACGTGGCCGCCGACCTCCGGGCGCTGGCGGGCAAGCCGGGCGTGGAAATCCGCAAGGCCGGCGACGCCGAAAAGGCCCTGGCCGGCGCGGCCAAGACCGTCGAGGCCACCTACGAATTTCCGTACCTGGCCCACGCGTCGATGGAGCCGCTCAACTGCGTCGTGCAGTTGAACCAGGACGGCGCCGAATTCTGGTACGGCTGTCAGTTCCAGACTTTCGACCAGGTGGCGGCCGCGGCGGTGTTCGGGATGAAGCCCGAGCAGATCAAGATCAACATGCTCTACTCCGGCGGCAGCTTCGGTCGGCGCGCCAACGGCAAGAGCGACTACGTCGTCGAAGCGGCCGAGATCGCCAAGGCCATTCAGGGGAAGGCGCCGGTCAAGCTGGTCTGGACCCGCGAGGACGACACCGGCGCCGGCTATTTCCGGCCCGCGTTCCTCCACCACATCAAGGCCGGTTTGGATCAGGACGGGAAGCCGCTCGGGTGGGTGCATCGGATCGCCGGCCAGTCGGTCATGGCGGGGAGCCCGATGGCGCCCCCGGATGGCAAGGACTCGTCGTCGTTCGAGGGCGCCGTGGACCATCCGTTCGCGCCCGGTGACTTCTACCTCGATCTCCACACCCCCGAGTACGGGATCACGGTCCAGTGGTGGCGATCGGTGGGGAGCACCCACACCGCCTTTGCCGTCGAGATGTTCGTCGATGAGCTGGCGCACGCCGCCGGGAAGGACCCGGTCGAGTTCCGTCGGTCGCTGCTGGGCAAGGAGCCCCGCTGGCTCGGCGTGGTCAACCTTGCGGCGGAAAAGGCGGGCTGGGGCACGCCGCTCCCCGCCGGTCGCGCTCGCGGGTTCGCGGTCCACAAGTCGTTCGGGAGTTACGTCGCCGAGGTGGCCGAGGTGTCGCTCGAGGGCGGGAAGCCCAAGGTGCACCGGGTCGTGTGCGCGGTCGACTGCGGCATCGTGGTCAACCCGGACATCGTGCGGTCGCAGATGGAGGGGAGTATCGCCTACGGGTTGGGGGCCGCGCTCTACGGCAAGATCGACATCGACAAGGGCAAGGTCGTCTCGGCCAATTTCGACAAGTACCGGGTTCTCCGGATGCGGGAAATGCCGGCCGTCGAGGTCTACCTCGTCCCGTCGACCGAAAAGCCCACCGGCGTCGGCGAGCCGGGCACGCCTCCGATCGGACCGGCCGTGGCCAACGCGATGTTCGCCCTGACGGGCACGCGGGGCCGGAAGGCGCCGCTCGCGGGCTGAGCTTTGAAAGGGCGGGCGGCCTCTCGCTGAGAGGCCGCCGAGCCGGGAGTCGTGGTCAACCGGGCGGGGATCCTTGCGGATCTCCGCCCGGTCGGCGTTTCAGGGGGTCAGGGCAGGGACACGCGCCAGAATCGGCGGATCAGGCCGCCGGTGATCTCGTACATCCAGACGGCGCTGTTCCGCTGGTCG
>JAEUJH010000230.1 GCA_016794825.1 Gemmatimonadota bacterium | reverse complement strand
GCTGTCGGACCCGAACGTGGCCAAGGCCGAGGAGTGGGTCCGAAGACTCGAGTTCCTGGCGGTGCAGGACCTCTTCCTCACCGAAACCGCCCGCTGGGCCGACGTCGTCCTGCCGGGATCGTCGTTCGCCGAGAAGACCGGGACCTTCGCCAACACCGATCGGCACATCCAGCTGGCCGAACAGGCGGTGCCGTTGCCGGGCCAGGCGCGGTCCGACCTGGCCATTCTCATCGACCTGAGCCGTCGCCTCGGCCTGGTCACGCCGTTCGACACCGCCGAAGCGGCGATGGACGAAATCGCCCGCGTGACGCCCAGCTGGCGCGGGGTCTCGTACCAGAAGCTCCGCCGGGAGGGCTCCGTCCAGTATCCGGTCCCGACCCCCGACTCGCCCGGAACGCCGTTCCTCTTCGAGGACCGGTTCCCCACCCCGACGGGCAAGGCCCTGCTGGTGCCCGTCGAGTACCTGCCCGCGGCGGAACTCCCCGACGCCGAGTACCCGTTCGCGCTCAACACCGGCCGACAGATGGTCCACTGGCACACTGGTACGATGACCCGGCGCTCGCGCGGGCTCGACTCCCGCGAGCCGGTGCCGAGCATGGAGATCTCGGCCGCGGACGCGGCGAGCCTGGGCATTGCGGACGGCGACCTGGTCCGGGTCCGTTCGCGGCGCGGCGCCGTGGTCATCGGAGCCCGGGTATCCGACCGGCAGGCCCCCGGACAGGTCTTCATCCCGATGCACTTCCGCGAGGCGGCGGCCAATCTGCTCACCAACCCGGCGCTCGACCCCTACGCCAAGATCGCGGAGTTCAAGGTGGCGGCCGTCCGGATCGAGGCGCCCGGGGGGGCTTGAAGACTCTCGGAACCCGCCCCGGCAGGCAACTTGCATCCGATCGATCAACCAACGACAAGGTCAGTTCAGTGCCCTATACGCCTCGCCCCAACGCTCCTGGCTACTGGCTCTACGACGGTTTGCCGGTCCAGGCTGACCGCGCGACCCATGAGTTCGTCGTCAACTGGGCGTCGTCCAAGCTGTCCCCCGGCGCCCGGGTGCTCGACGTCGCCGCCGGACGGGGTGCCCTCACCAAGGCGCTGGTCGACCGCGGTCTCAAGGTGTCGTGCACGACCTGGGACGGGAAAGTGGAAGTCGAGGTCCCGAGCTACTTCTGCGATGTCGACCTTCCGTTCGATCTGGCGACCGTCGGCGATCAACCCTTCGATCTCGTCTGCGGTATCGAGATCATCGAGCATTCCGAGAACCCCGCCGGGTTCCTTCGCAGTTGCGCCAGCCTGCTCGGCGAGGGCGGGTTCCTGATCCTGTCGACCCCGAACGTCGAGAGTGCGGCCGCCCGTCTGCAGTGGATGGTGCACGGCCGACCGGCCTCGTTCGCTCGGGGCGAGGTCGAGCGCAATCGGCATATTTCCATGCTCTGGAGGGACGGGCTCGAGCACCTGATCGGACTTGCCGGCTTCGAGATCGTCGAGCGTCACTTCCCCGGTGCGGACCGGCTCGGCAAGGGACCGTTGTCGCTCGTGAAACGGGCCGTCATTGGGTTCATGCGGGCGGCGCTGCGCGGAGACCTGGATGGCACCGCGCGGCTCTACGTGCTCCGCCGCACCGCGGCGGCGGGAAGGAAATCCGGACCCGGCGACGTGTTCTGACCCGAACCTGGCATCAGACCGGGTTCGAAAAGCTCCGATTGACGAGGACGGCATCCGCGTCGACGAGCCGCAATCCGTCCCTCGCGACCGGGAACAACCCCACGAGATCGAATCCTCGACCCGCGAGTTCTCCCAGGAGCTCCTGCCCATTCGGTGCTCCCACGTAGCTGGGACGGATCGGGAGTTCGACCTGCATCGAGGTGAAGCCCCCAATCAGGTCCCCGGCCCCCCGGATCACGTTCAGGTCGAACCCCTGGGTGTCGACCTTCAGGTGAATCCGACGCTGCCGGAAATCGGGAACGGTCTCGGGAAGGATGCTGTCGAGGCGATGAACCGGCACATCAGTGGCGTCGACGACTTCGATCCCGACGCGGAATCGGGAGCGGCCGAAGTCGGTGGCCGGAAGCAACGAGCTGAACACCGAGTCCCTGGCGACGTTGAGCCTCGCGGTTCCCTCGCGGTCCCCGAGGCCGCATGGCACGACGACCCAGCGCCGGTCCCGCGCCGCCTGCCGAGTCAGTTCGGCCGCCAACGCGGGCAACGGCTCGAACGAGACCAGGTCGCCGTCATACCCGATGCGATCGCGAAGCATGCGTCCGAATTGTCCCCGATTCGCGCCGACGTCGAGGACGAGGTCGGTGCCCACGGTCGTGAGCACCTCTCGCAGGGTCAACTCGAGGTGCTGGCCACGAGTGCGCCTGAGGACGAGGCGCTTCAGCTTGCCGCCAAGGAGCGAGAGGGTCCGGGACGACATGAGTGCAGTCTCCTGCGCGGGTCGGTTCGGGAGCAATGGCAGTCACCCTAGGACGGCTCGAACCGGGTCGAGCCGCACATTGGGCGGGCCGCCCGCCCCCGACTCCGGTCACCCGGTCCGCGGGCCGCCTGCTGGATGCTCCGGCTGATCTCGTTGGTGGCGACCTCGTTCCCGCGTCGTGCCGTCATCGCCGCTGGGGCGGGATGCCCTTATGTTTAGCGGTCATTTTCACCCGCGAATCAATCGAATGCGCGCCATCGTCAAGACAGCCCCCGGCGTCGGGATGACCCTGGAGGACGTTCCGACTCCACGTTGCGGTCCCGGCGACGTGCTCATCAAGGTCCACGCCGCAGGCGTCTGCGGCACCGACCTTCACATCTGGGAGTGGGACCGGTGGGCCAGCAACCGCCTCAAGCCGCCGGTCGTCATCGGGCATGAGTTTGCCGGCGAGATCGTCGAAATGGGCGAGGAAGCCCGCCGCGCCGGGATTCTCCAGGTCGGCGAACTGGTGACGGCCGAGGGCCACATCGTCTGCGGCCATTGCCTCCAGTGCCGGACCGGGAACGGCCATCTCTGCAAGCGGACCCAGATCATCGGGGTCGATCGGGACGGCGCCTTTGCCGACTTCATTGCCATGCCGGCCGGCAACGTGGTGCGCCTCCACGGAATCCCGGTGGACGTCGGGGCCATCATGGACCCGGTCGGCAACGCCGTCCATACCGTGCTCGAGGGCGTCGAGGTCCCGGGGTCCACGGTCTTCGTTCTGGGCTGCGGCCCGATCGGGTGCTTTGCGGTCGGCGTGGCCCGGGCCGCCGGCGCCTCCCAGGTCATCGCGAGCGATCTCAACGACATGCGGCTCGACCTGGCGCGTCAGATGGGAGCCACCCTGACGCTCAACCCGTCGCGCGACGACGTCGTCGCCCGGGTGCTCGACGCCACCCATGGGAATGGGGTCGACCTGGTCTGCGAGATGAGCGGACACCCGGCCGGACACGCCCAGGCGTTTGCCGCCGCTCGGCTGGGCGGTCGGGTCAATCTCCTCGGCACCCCGAGCAAGAGCACCGAGGTCGACTTCGCCCGGGAAATCATCTTCAAGGGCCTGTCCCTCTACGGCGTCACCGGCCGGAAGATGTACTCGACCTGGAACACCATGGGCCGGATGCTCCGAAGCGGACAGCTCGACCCGATGCCCGTGGTAACCCATCGCTTTCCGCTCGAGCGGATCGCGGACGCCATCGCCGTCATCAAGGACGGCAAGGCTGGCAAAGTGATCCTGGAGATCGCCCGATGAGCAATGCACTCGACACCAGACTGGCCGGCGAGCTCGACCGGTTCCGCCGGGAGGGCGTCTACAAGCGCCTCAACTTCCTCGAGGGCCCCCAGGCCGCGCGCGCCCACATGGAGGGCCGGGGCGAGGTCATCATCCTCTCCTCCAACAACTACCTCGGCCTCTGCAACGAGCCCGAGGTCGTCGCCGCCGGCAAGGAAGCCTTCGACCGGTTCGGGGCCGGATCAGCCTCGGTCCGGTTCATCTGCGGGACCTTGACCATCCACCGGGACCTCGAGGCCGCGCTGGCCAAGCTGGTCGGCACCCCGTCCTCGCTGTCGTTCATGAGCTGCTGGAACGCCAACGAGGCCTTTCCCGGCACCCTGCTCACCGAGCACGACCTGATCCTGAGCGATCAGCTCAACCACGCCTCGATCATCGACGGCCTCCGGCTCGCCAAGGCCATCACCAAGTGCCAGACCGGGGTGTACCAGCACAACGACATGAAGGACCTCGACGCCAAGCTCAGCCAGGCCTCGGACCGTCAGGTCAAGATGGTGGTGACCGACGGGGTCTTCTCGATGGAGGGCGCGATCGTCAACCTGCCCGACATCCTGACCGTCTGTCGCAAGCACGGCGCCATCCTCGTCGTCGACGACAGCCACTCGACCGGCGTCCTCGGCGCCACCGGCCGCGGCACGGCCGAGCATTTCGGGATGGTGGGCGAAGTCGACATCATCACGACCACCCTGGGGAAGGCCCTCTCGGGCGGCGCCGGCGGATTCGTGGCCGGCTCCAACGAGGTCACGGACTACCTGATCCAGCGGGCCCGGCCGCAGCTCTTTACCAACGCGTTGCCGGCCCCCGTGGCCGCCGCCGGCCTGGCCGCGATCCGGTACCTCGAAACCCACCCGGAGCGGGTCCGGAAGCTCCAGGACAACGCCCGCTACTTCCGATCCGGCCTCCTCCAGCTCGGGCTCAAGCCGCTCGAGGGCGAGACCCCCATCATCCCGGTCATCATCGGCGAAACCGCCGCGGCGATCCGGATGAGCGAGATGCTGCTCGACGAGGGGGTCTTCGTGACCGGGTTCGGGTTCCCCGTGGTACCCCAGGGGACCGCCCGGGTCCGGTGCCAGATCTCGGCGGCTCACTCCCGGGACGACCTGGATGAGGCCCTCCGGGCTTTCGCCAAGGTCGGCAAGCGGCTCAACCTGATCTGAGGGGCCCTTGGCCCCTCCCGGCCCCCCAAACCGGGGGCCGGCCCCCCCGACCGGGCACCCTCGCGTTACTCCGCCAACCCCCGAAAAACCCCAATCCGACCGGTCACCGACCGGAGCCTCTTCCGTACCGACCAAAATCAATACACTGGGCGTCGACTCGAAATCGCGAAGCTAAAACGTTACCTTACAATCGATTACAATAGAGAGACTCGCGGAACTGGCGTCCAGGAACCCCGAGGATCCCCCGATTCGGTGCAGGAAATCGCCTGAGCACGGGGTTTGCCATAAGAAGCGCCGTCCTTACCACGATCATTGGCGGGAGGCCGTTCAATGCGTCCTATTCGTGCCCTCGGCTTGGGCTTCGTCGGTGTCCTTCTGGCCACTGCTTCGGCAGAGGCCCAACGCAATGACGATGCGTTCAAGTGGTACATCGGCGCCCAGGGTGGCGTGCTCGGGTTCGAGACCCCGTCTCAGACCCGGGGATTCGTCCCCACGGCCGGCGGTCACTTGCTGGTCATGGCCAAGCGGACCGGCCTGATCCTCTCGGTCGACGAGGCCTTCGGCAGCAACGAGACCACCGGATACACCGACGTCACCACCCCGGGCGGCGTCCGGGACGTGAGCTTCAACCACATCCGGAAGTACTCGGCCGTGCTGACCGGCTTCCCGCTCAAGGGGTCGACCCAGCCGTACTTCGGCATGGGTTTCGGCCTTCTCCAGGTCATCGATCCACAGCCGGGCGGCTTCTTCACGTCGCCGGTGCAGGCCAACCTGGCCAAGCGGCTGGCGTCCGACAAATCGACCGACGGGTTCGTCTCGTTCCTCGCGGGCGTCCAGTTCCGCCTCGACCGGGTCGTGGCCTTCGGTCAGTACCAGATCACGTCGGCGCCCGGAGCCGGGCAGCTGATGCGAGGCGCGTCCCACGGCCTCGTCGGCGGCCTCCGCTTCTCGCTCGGCGGCGCCAAGGAAGGAATCCACGGCGGCGGGTACTGAGCCCCCAGCCGACGTGGTTCGAGATGAGGGCGGTCCTCCCGGGGCCGCCCTCATCGTTTGTCATCGGGTCAGGAACCGGAGCGGCCAGTCCACGGCCTTGGTGATCCCGATCCGCGGCGTCACCTCGATGGGCCCGGGATCCTCGCCCTCGAGGACCCGCACCACAGCAGCCCTCATCCCCGCCCCGTCGAGATTCTCCCGGGTAATCCCGAAGGCCTGACAGAGCTTGCCCGGCCCGTCGGCCAGCCGCCGGTCGGCCACCGGACCGCGGCGGCTCCGAGCCACCTCGAGCCCGGTCATGATCGCCACCCCGCGGAGCAACACCGCCGCCCCGGCCTCGGGCTGACCCGTCACCAGGTTGGCGCACCAGTGGATCCCATACGACCGGTAGACGTACCACGACCCCGCCGGGCCGTAGATCGCGGCATTGCCCTGGTACCGCCGCCCCCGGTACGCGTGCGAGGCTGGATCGTCGCGACCGAGATAGGCCTCGGTTTCGACGATCCGACCGATCACGGTGCGGTCGTCGACGGTCGAAACGAGCAACGCCCCGACCAGCTCTCGAGCGACGAGTTGGGCGGGGCGCTGGAAGAACCGGAGCGGAAGGACCCGACTCAGCTGGCCTTCCTGGGTCCCCGACCGCGGCCCCGACGGGGCCGGCCGGCCGCCTTGGTCTCGGCCGGGGCCACCGGATCGGCGGCAGGAGCGGCGGCTACGACCGCGGCGGCCTTTTCGGTCCGCTCAGCCTTGGCAGCCGGCTTCTTGGCGCCCCGACCCCGGCGGGCTTTCGGAGCGTCGGCCGCGGGGGCCTCCTCCGCGGCGGGTGCCGCGGCGGGCGGCTCGACGTCGACCATCCCGACGAGCGGGATTTCCGGCGGCCGCATCGGCGCCCGCGACCCTCGCCGGAAGCGGAGCGTGGCGCTCCGCGCCGCCGGGTCACCGCCGTCGGCCGGAGCCGCCGGCTGGCCGGACGGGGCCGCTTCGGCGCCCCCGACGGGAACCGCGGCCGCGCTGCCGTTACCCCCGGCCCGGGCCCGCTCCGCCCGGGACAGGGACACCTCGTAGCCGTCGTCGCCCACCTTCCGAACTTCGGCGATCTCGGCGTCGTTGGCCTGTCGCAGCAGCTTCGGGAACCGCTCGGCGTCGAGCAGCGGGTCCTCGCGGCCGTGGAGCGCCGCCATCCGGGCCCGGAGCGAGTCGTGCCGGGCCGGCGTCGGAAGCTCGCTCAGTGCCCGGGTCATCAGCGAGAAAGCGCCGCCCAACGTCAGGTGATCGACCTTCGGCTGGGGGCGTTCGCGAGGCGCGGCCGCCACCGGCTCCTCGACCGGCTTGGCCTCGCGCCGGCCTCGGTCGCGGTCCCGATCGCGATCGCGATCCCGGTCGCGCCCGCCGCGGCGGCCCCGACGGCCGTCGTCCTTGTGGGGTTCCCGATGGCCGTGCGGTGCCGCGGCCTCGACCCGGGCCGGCGCCGCCCCGTTGGCCGGACCGACCTCGAACTGGCCGTTGTCGAGCTTGGTGAGCGTCAGCAGGCCGCGGTTCCCGGCCTCCGCCACGAACTTGCTGAATCGGTTGAAGCCGGCGTTCCGCTCGTCGAAGTTCTGGTCGATCTGCTGCATCACCTGCTTCAGCCGATCGGACCGCATCACGTCGCCGTTCTTGATCATCAACGCGACGGCGTCGCGGGCCAGCTCCCACGGATCCCGCTGGACCGACGGGGCGTCGACTTCCTTGTTGAGCCCGGCGAGTTCGCTGTACGAGTAGTACTCGTCGCAATTCTGGATCAGCAGGTCGCTCGCCGATTCCCGGATCCCGATCCCGACGACGTACTTGCCGTACTCCTTCAGCTTGAGCACCAGCGACGAGAAGTCACTGTCGCCCGAGAGGATGATGAACGTGCCGATCTCGGGCCGGGTGAACACCAATTCCATCGCGTCGATGGCCAGGCGGATGTCGGTGGCGTTCTTCTTGGTGGATCCGACCGCCGTCGCCCAGATCATGTCGATCGAGCGTTCCGTCAACGGCATCACGTACTGGGGGTACCGGCGCCAGTCGGCATACGCGCGCTGGACCGTCACCTTGCCACGGATGATGTCGCTGTTCAGGAGCGCCTTGAGCTCCTTGGTGAGATCCGAACGGATCCCCATCGTGACGTTGTCGAAATCGATGAGGAGCGCCGCGTGGGGGGCATGGACGACATGGGAGGGGGAGACCGGAACGACGGCCTGGCGGCCGCCCCGGGTATGAGGACCTGTCACTCGTTCGAACTCCGTGAACCGGAACGGTCCGCCTGGCTCCCACCGCTCCGCCGCACCGACCATCCGGTCGCGGGGATTCGGTCGGGAACTGCGACCGATCGCCGGCCCACACTTGAGGTAGCGCCCCTGGGCCGGCCCAATACCGGCCCGCGTCAGGGCGCCAGAAGTCTAGAC
>JAEUJH010000227.1 GCA_016794825.1 Gemmatimonadota bacterium | reverse complement strand
GCCTTCGACTACGCCATCCAGTTCTTCCGGATCGAGAAGAGCCTCAAGATGGCCCGGCACGAGGTGGTGCAGGAGCACAAGGAGCAGGAGGGCGATCCCCAGATCAAGGCCCGGATCCGCCAGATTGCCCGGCAACGGGCGCGGCAGCGGATGCTCTCGCAGGTGGCCAAGGCCGACGTGGTGATCACGAATCCGACCCACATCGCCGTCGCCCTCAAGTACGACGTCTCGTTGTCCGGCGCCCCGGTGGTCCTCGCCATGGGCGAGCGCAAGCTGGCCGAGCGGATCAAGGCCATTGCCCGGAAGGCCGGCGTCCCGATGGTCGAGAACAAGCCGCTGGCCCGGGCGCTCCTCGCCACCGGCATGGTTGGCGCGCCGATCCCGCCCGCGCTCTACGTCGCGGTAGCGGAGATCCTGGCCTACGTGTACCGGATGAAGCAGCGGATGCCGGCGGCCGTGGCCGCCCGCGCTAGGGCGGGGGTGACCGCGTGACCGCGCCCAGTCTGTCCGGTATGCCGCCGATCCGGCCGGGTCGGGCCGCGGCGTCGGGCGGCGGCGGAGCCGCCAAGCCAGCGGCGGCCTCGGGCGTCGCGGCCGTGAAGCCGGCCGTCGGCGTCGGGGCCGAGACGTACCTGGCCATCGGCGTCGTCGTCATCGTCGGCCTGCTGGTCGTACCGCTGCCGGCCCCGGCCCTCGACGCGCTGCTCGCGCTCAGCATCGGGCTCTCGATCCTGGTCCTCCTCGTGGCGGTCGGATCGAACGACCCGCTCGAGTTCAGCGTCTTCCCGAGCCTCCTGCTGTTGATCACGCTGCTCCGGCTCGGCCTCAACGTCAGCAGTACCCGATTGATCCTGAGCGAGGGCCGGGCGGGCCGGGTCATCGACGCCTTCGGCAACTTCGTCATCGGCGGCAACTTCGTCGTCGGGCTGGTGATCTTCCTGATCCTGGTGGCCATCAATTTCATGGTCATCACCAAGGGTGCCGGTCGAATCGCCGAAGTCGCGGCCCGCTTTACCCTCGACGCGATGCCGGGTCGGCAGATGAGCATCGACGCCGACCTGTCCGCCGGGCTGATCGACGAGCACGAGGCTCGGGCGCGCCGCGAGGAGATCAGCCGCTACGCGGACTTCTACGGGTCGATGGACGGTGCGGCCAAATTCGTCCGGGGCGACGCGGCCGCCGGCATCGTCATCACCGCCATCAATCTGGTCGGCGGGTTCATCATCGGGATGACCCAGCAGGACCTCTCCGCCGCCGACTCGCTCGCCACCTACACCCGCCTGACGGTCGGTGACGGCCTGGTCACCCAGATTCCGGCGCTGATCGTCAGCACCGCCGCCGGTATGCTGGTCACCTACGGGTCGTCGAATCCGTCAATGGGACCGACGATCGGGAAGCAGCTGCTCAAGACGCCGCGGACGATGTTCATCGCGGCCGGCATCCTGGCGCTGTTCGGCCTGGTGCCGGGCCTCCCGTCCATTCCGTTCCTGCTCCTGGCCCTGATGGCGGGCGCCACCGGGTGGGTGGTACGCGCCGCGGCCGACAAGCAGGAAGCCGAGGACGAAGCGACCCGCGTGGCACAGGCGGGGCCCGCCCAGCCCGGCACGGCCGCGCCGATCAAGGACCTGCTGGCCGTCGAGCCGCTCGAGGTCGAGATCGGCTACGCCCTGGTGCCGTTGGTCGACGAGGGCCAGAACGGCGATCTGCTCCGCCGGATTTCGCTCACCCGGCAGAAGCTGGCCCTGGAACTCGGCGTGATCGTCCCGTCGGCCCGGATCCGCGACAACATCCAGCTGCCGGCCACCGAGTATGCCATCAAGCTCCGGGGCATCCGGGTCGCCGGCGGCGAGGTGATGCCGCGCTTCCTGCTGGCCCTCGACACCACTGGCGCCGCGCTGCCAATCGAAGGGATCCAGACGACCGACCCGAGCTTCGGGATGCCGGCCGTGTGGATCTCGCCCGACCTGCGCCTCGACGCCGAGGCGGCGGGCTACTCGGTCCACGAGCCGTCGACGGTCCTTGCCACCCACCTGATGGAGACGGTTCGG
>JAEUJH010000206.1 GCA_016794825.1 Gemmatimonadota bacterium | reverse complement strand
AGCGCGAGCTGGGCAACTCGGTGGCCCGGGTCGAAGCCGCCCAGTTGGTCGACGCGGCGCCGGTCACCTCGCTCACCGAGGTGCTCACCGGCCGAGTCGCCGGCGTGGTCGCGATCCAGAACGACGGGATCGCGGGCAGCGGCAGCCGGATCCGGATCCGCGGAGTCAGCTCGGCCAGCCTGGCCACCGACCCGTTGATCTACGTCGACGGGGTCCGGGTCAGCGAGCGGGGCCCCGTCCTCTCGGTCGGGAACGGCGGCAACTCGCCGTCGTTCTTCAACGACCTCAATCCCGAGGAAATCGAGAGCATCGAGATCGTGAAGGGGCCGTCGGCGGCCACCCTGTATGGCACCCAGGCGGCCAACGGCGTCATCCGCGTCACCACCAAGCGCGGCAAGGCCGGCCCGGCCAAGTGGACGGTCTACGCCGAGAACGGGATCGTGCAGGACAAGAGCGACTACCTGCCGGTGTACTTCCAGTCGGCCGCCGGATCGACGGCCGGCAACACCCAGCAGTGCCTGCTGTTCCTCTCCGCCCTCGGCGGCTGCACCGCGGGACCCCTGTATCAGCGCAACATCGCGCTCGATCCGGAAACCTCGCCGATTCAGGACGCCTACCGGATGCAGTACGGCGTTCAGGTCAACGGCGGGACCGATGCGGTCCGGTACTTCCTGTCGACCGAATTCGAGGATCAGGGCGGGACGATCAAGATGCCGGACAGCGAGATCGACTTCCTGAAGACCTTGCGGGGCGTCAGCGAACTGCCGTCCAATCAGCTCGATCCGAACCACCTCCGGAAGATCAACATCCGCGCCAACGTCAGCGCGTCGCTCAGCAGCAAGATGGACGTGACCGTCAACTCCGGCTACGTCAATACCGACAACCTGATCCCGCAGTCCGGCGACAACCTCCAGGGCGTCCTGGTCGGCGCCATCTTCGGGTCGGCCAACCCCGACGCGGCCGACAACCCGTGGGCCTTTGCCCGGCCGAGTTACGGGTTGTCGAACAACACGACCCGGAAGAGCAACCACTTTATCAACAGCGCCAACGCCAACTTCCGGCCGACCAGCTGGCTCTCCACCCGCGCCACGGTGGGCCTCGACTACATCGGGTTCGAGGACGCCAACCTGGTCCGGAACGGCGAGGCCTGCCCGTTCTGCGGCGAGGACCAGGGCGCCCGGACGCTGAACCGGTTCCAGAGCTACAAGTACTCGGTCGACTTCGGCGGGACGGCCACGCTGTCGCTGTCGAACCGGATCGGGAGCAAGACCTCGGTGGGCGTTCAGTACAACAAGGACGCCAACACGGTCTCGTTCAACTACGGCAAGACTCTCGCCCCCGGCGCCGAGACCTTCAGCGGGGCCGCCGAGAAGGTGTCGTCGGAGCAGACGATCAAGGTCGTGACCCTGGGCAGCTACGTCGAACAGCAGTTCGGGCTCGATGACCGGCTCTTCATCACGGGCGCGCTCCGGGTCGACCAGAACTCGAGCTTCGGTAAGGACTCGCGGACGGCCTACTACCCGAAGGTCTCGGGTTCGTGGGTGGCCAAGGAGGCGACGGACGCCGGGCTGCTCAGCTCGCTGCGGCTCCGGGGCGCGTACGGCGCCACCGGCCAGCAGCCGGGCGCCCTCGCGGCGTTGACCTACTACTCGGGTGTGACGGTGGCGCTGCTCGGCGGCAACCGCCCGGGCGTCTCGCTGGCCGGGCTCGGCAGCCCGACCCTCAAGCCGGAGCGGTCGACCGAGATCGAGGCCGGCTTCGACGTCGGCCTGTTCTCGAACAAGGTCAACGTGGAGTTCACGGCCTACCAGAAGAAGACCAACGACGCCCTGATCGCCCGGCCGCTGGCCGGTTCGCTCGGCGCCGTGGCGACCCAGTTCCAGAACCTCGGCAAGGTCGAGAACAAGGGCATCGAGGTGTCGGTCAGCGCCCGCCCGATCGAGTCGAAGAAGCTGACCTGGGACCTGAACCTCGAAATGGGGCTCAACCAGAACAAGCTGATCGAGCTGGCCGATGGGGTGCCGGATCCGCAGGGCTTCTTCTTCCGCCACGCCGTCGGGCTCCCGCTCTACGCGCTCTGGGGCACCGCCATGCAGTCGTATGCCGACGCCAACGGCGACGGGATCATCGTGCCGAGTGAAGTCGTGGTCTCGGACGAGGCCCTGTTCCTCGGCAACAGCATCCCGAACAAGAACGCCAGCCTGAACTCCTCCATCGGGCTGTTCGGGAACAAGCTCCGGATCGGGAGCCAGCTCGAGGCCAAGTGGGGCTGGAAGTCGCTCGACATCAACACCGGGTTCCAGTGCCTGGCGGTCGGTAACTGCGCCGGTCTCAACGACCCGAACTCGTCGCTGTTCGAG
>JAEUJH010000188.1 GCA_016794825.1 Gemmatimonadota bacterium | reverse complement strand
TCGATGAGTCGCTACGCGCGCGACACGGCCTTCGTGGTGGCGCAGGTCCTGACCGGTCGACCGAACCCGCAGGTGCTGCTGTCCGTCGCCCCGCCCACCAGGATTACCGCCGCCTATCTCGTCTCGCTCCGTCGCGACCGGGGCCGCTGGCGAGTCGATGGTACCCGGAGCGTGTTCGACCCCTGAGCCCGTCGGGTCGAACGGCCCCGGTGTCCCCAATCATCGATAGAGCAGCAGGTCCTTCGTCCGGCGTTGCCACTGCTTCAACGCCGGCTTCCAGCCGTCGAGAATCCGACGCGGCTCGACTCCCGCCTCGATCGCCTCGCGGATCCCGGGTCCACCGGCCAGTCGGTCGAACTGCCGCGGCACGAACCCGATCCGATCGGGGTGAACGCTCCGCACCGCGCCCAGGAGGACCAGCGCGGTCCGGATCGGGTCGTACCGGCGCCGATCCGTCATCCGAAGCCGGATCCCGACCACCGGAACCCCCGCGTGCTTGCCGTCGCCCGGTTTGACCGGGGTGAAGGTCACCCCCATGAACTCGACCCCCGGCAGGCCCGCCCGGCGCGCGATCGCGAGCACCGCGGTGGTGTCGAGCCACGGGGCCCCGATTTGATGGAACGGGCGATCGGTGCCCCGCCCCACCGACAGGGCGGTGCCCTCGAACAGACAGGTTCCGGGGTAGTGGAACAGGCTCTCGAGGTCCTTCAGGTTCGGGCTGGGCGGCAGGAACGGAAGGCCGGTGACAATGCCGTCGGCCTTCCGTCGCCATCCGGCGGCGGGGACGACCACCAGATCGACGTCGATCCTGTCGTCCCGACGGGCGAGCCGAGCCTGTTCGCCTAACGTCATCCCGTGGCGGATCGGCATGGCCAGGCTGCCGACCCCGGACCGGTACGCCAAGTCGAGGATGTTGCCCCCGACGGTCCCGCCGATCGGATTGGGCCGATCGAGGACGATGACGCGAACTCCCTTTGGCCCGGCGGCGTGCATGACCTCCATGGTGGTGTGGAGGTAGGTGTAGTACCGGGCCCCGACGTCGGGGAGATCGACCAGGAGGACTTCCACCCCCGCCAGCATCTCGTCGGTGGGCCGCGACGTCCGCCCGTAGAGGCTGTGGATCGGCAATCCGGTGGCCGAGTCGATCGAGGAGGCGACGGCCTCGCCCGGATCGGCCGCGCCCCGAAAGCCGTGCTCGGGGCTGAACAGGGCCACCAGGCGGACACCCCCGGCCCGGAGCCGCTCCACCACCGACACGCCCTGAGCGTCGACGGCGGCGTAGTTGGTCACCAGCCCGACGGCGCGACCCCGCACCAGATGGAGACTGTCAGCCAGGAGGACGTCGACGCCGAGGCGCGGCGGCGCCGCGGTGGCGATTCCGATGGCGGCGGCCATCGCGACGAAGAGAGTCATGCGGGCTCCGGGTTGCTGGCGACTCGAGCGACGATTCGGATCGGCGCAAAATACCGCCATCCCGACCCAATCGACATCGGGCCGAAACGCGACCATGGGGTCCGGGTTAAGATTCGGGGTCGTTGCTCACTGGCCAACCCTTCGACCGGACCCGAGACCCGATCGTGCCTCGCCTGTTTCGAACCCTGATCCTGGGCCTGGTGGCTGCCGCGTGGATCGAATCCGCGGCAGCCCAATCGGCGCCGCGCCCGACCCCCGCGGTCCGCCGGCTGATGGCGTCGCTCACCCTCGAACGCCAGGTGGCCCAGCTGGTCATGCCGTGGCTGCTCGGCAACTACGTCGCCTACGACGGCGACGGCATGGCCCTGCCCCGCTATTGGGTCGATTCCCTCCAGGTCGGAGGGATCATCATCTCGATCGGGTCGCCGATGGACGTGGCGTCGAAGCTCAACTTCCTCCAACGCCGGTCGCGGCTGCCGCTGCTGATCGCCGCCGACCTCGAGGGCGGGACCGCGTTCCGCTTTCCGGGCGCCACCTCGTTCCCGACCAACATGGGAGTCGGCGCGACTGGCCGGATCGAGGACGCGGCCGCGCTGGGCCGGATCACGGCGCTGGAAGGACGGGCGGTCGGCGTCCACATGAATTTTGCCCCGGTCGCGGACGTCAACAACAACCCGGCCAACCCGATCATCAACACCCGGTCGTTCGGCGGCGACCCCGCCGCCGTGGCCCGACTGGTGGCCGCCACGGTGACCGCCACCAAGCGAGCCGGAATGCTCGCCACCGTCAAGCACTTTCCCGGGCACGGCGACACCGAGGTCGACTCCCACATCTCGCTCCCCATCGTCCGGGGCGACTGGGCCCGACTCGGCGGCGTCGAACTGGTTCCGTTCCGGGCGGCGATCGCCGCCGGCGTCGACGTGGTGATGTCGGCGCACGTGGCCCTGCCGGGCCTGACCGGCGACTCGACGGCCCCCGCGACGCTCTCGAAGCGGGTCATGACCGACGTCCTCCGCGACTCGCTCGGATTCCGCGGCCTGGTGGTCACCGACGCGCTCGACATGGGCGCCCTGGTGGCCGCCTACGGCGGCGGCGAGGCGGCGGTCCGCGCGTTCGAGGCCGGCACCGACCTCCTCCTGATGCCGTCGAATCCGCGCGAGGTGATCGCGGCCATGACCGCGGCCATCCGATCCGGGCGGATCTCTCGCGACCGGTTCGAGCGGTCGCTGGTGCGGGTACTCACGATCAAGGAGAAACTGGGCCTCCTCCGGCGCCGCACCGTCTCCCTCGACAGCGTGGCCGCCGTGGTGGGCCAGCGCGCCTTCATGGACACGGCCCGGTCGGTCACCCGCCGGTCCCTGGTGCTGGTCCGCGACAGCGGCGACGTGATCCGCGGGATTCGATCCGGCGGCGGCGACCTGGCCCTGGTGACCTACGGCGAGCCCGGCTGGAACTCGACCCTGCCCCAGCAGCTGACCCGCCGGGGCCACCGCGTCCAGACCTTCCGCCTCTACCCCATGAGCGGACCCGCCAGCTACGACTCGGCCCAGGCTCTCGTGGCCCGGGCCCCGACGGCACTCTTTTCGGTGGCGGTCCGGGTGGCCTCCGGGAGCGGCGTCATCACCATGCCCGAGCCACTCGCCACCCTGATCGAGAGCACGGCGCGGGCCCGGCCCACCGCGCTGGTGTCGTTCGGGTCGCCGTACCTGCTGACCCAAACCCCCTCGGTCGGCGGGTTCCTGCTGGCCTGGACCACGGGCCAGGCTCCCGAGGAAGCCGTGGCCGGCGCCCTGTCGGGCGCCCCGATCATGGGCACCCTGCCCATCGACCTGCCGCCGCGGTACCGGACCGGCGCCGGCCTCATCCTCCCGGCGGAGATCCGCTTCGATGCCGCGAATCGACGTTAGGCGGATCGCCGTCGGCGCGGCCCTGGCGGCCGCGGCGGCGTGCCGGGGCCCGGCCGCCCCGACCCCGGCGCCCGCCTGCGGCGGGGCGCCCTGTGCCTGGACCCCGCTGGTCGGCGCCGTCGATTCGGCCGTGCGGGCCGGCGCCGCTCCCGGCGCCGTCGTGGCCGTCTCGATCGGCGGCGCGCGGTTCTTCCATCAGACCGGCCAGCTCGGTTTCGACGAGCCGACCCCGATCTCGCCGCGGACCGTCTACGACCTCGCCTCGCTCACCAAGGTCGTCGCCCTCACCACGGTGATGATGACGGCCGTCGACGAGGGAAAGGTCCGACTCGACGAGCCGGTTCGAACCTATCTGCCCGAGTTTGCCGGTGGGATGAAGGACCGCGTCACCGTCCGCCACCTGCTGACCCATTCGAGCGGTCTCCCCGCCCACCGCCCCCTCTGGCGGGACGCCACCGACCCGACGACCGCCCGGGCCCTCGTGCTGGCCACGCCGCTCGACACCGTCCCCGGCACCCGGATGGTCTACTCGGACCTGGGCGCGATTACCCTCACCCAGATCCTCGAGCGGGTCTACCGACGGCCGATCGACCGCCTCTTTCAGGATCGGGTGGCCAGCAAGCTCCACCTCGGCTCGACCCGCTTCCTCCCCCCGAGCGACTGGCTGGGCCGGATCGCGCCGACCGAACGGGACCCCTGGCGAGGACGCCTGGTGCGGGGCGAAGTCCACGACGAAAACGCGGCGTTCCTGGGCGGCGTGTCGGGCCACGCCGGTCTGTTCAGCACCGCCGAGGATCTCCTGACCTTCGGCGAGTGGCTGTTGCGGCAGCGCGCCGACTCGGGCCACGGTCCGCGGATCCGGGCCGAGGTGGTCCGCGAGTTCACCCGCCGCCAGGACGTCGTGGCCGGGTCGAGCCGGGCGCTGGGGTGGGACACGCCCTCACCGGGCAGCAGCGCGGGCACCCGGCTCTCGCCCGAGAGCTTTGGCCACACGGGATTCACCGGGACCTCGATCTGGCTCGACCCCACCCGTTCGCTGGTCGTGGTGCTGTTGTCGAACCGGGTCAATCCGACTCGCGACAATCCCCGGCTGGCCCCCCTCCGGGCGCTGGTCGCGGACCGGGTGGCGGAAATCGTCGGGGAGCGGCCCCGCGACCGGTAAATCGCGCGGTCGCAAACCCGACACTCGACGTCGTGGCGGTTGGCCTTGTCCGACCCGGGTATGAAGCGGGCCGCGTTGACTCCGGGGAGGCTATTTCCTACCTTCCGAGTTGGGATTGGCGCCGGGTTACCCGGCCGCCTCAACGAGAAGGAGCAAGCCAAGTGAGCACCACCGAAAAGGCCCAGGTTCCCGGAGTGGCCATCGAGTTGACGCCTCGGGCCACCGAAGAAGTCCTCAAGTTCATGGACGCGGAAAGAGTGGCGCCGGACGTCGGCGGGCTCCGCGTGAGCGTCCTCCCGGGCGGCTGTTCGGGCTTCAAGTACAGCCTCAACATCGAGGACCGGCCGCTCGAGGACGACATGGTGATCGAGCTGGACCGGGTCAAGCTGTTCGTCGACGGGTTCAGCCTTCCCTACCTGAACGGGGTCAAGGTCGACTACGTCTCGTCGATGCAGGGGTCCGGATTCACCTTCGAGAACCCGAACGCGACTGGCGGCTGCGGCTGCGGCAGCAGCTTTACGGCCTGAACCGGCCCTCCCCTGATTCCCCAGCACGGGGCGGCGGAGTTCGACTCCCCCGCCCCGTTTGCGTTTCCCGCCCCGGAGCCTTGTAGAACCCCACCCTGTCGGGCGAAAATTCCCCGGTGAAAACCCTCGACCTCGCGGTCATTCTCGCCTATTTCGCCGTCACGATCGGGGTGGGCCTCTGGGTCACCCGGAACCAACGCACAGTCGGCGACTATTTCCTGGGCTCCCGGGACCTCCCGACCTGGACGGTACTGCTCTCGATCGTCGCCACCGAGACGAGCGCGCTGACCGTCATTTCGGTGCCCGGCATCGGCGCCCGCGGCGACCTGACGTTCCTCCAATTGCCCCTCGGCTATCTGGTCGGGCGGATCGCCGTGGCCTGGTGGCTCCTGCCCGGCTACTTCCAGGGCACCCAGGAAACCGCCTATACCCGGCTCGAGACCAGGTTCGGCCCCGGCACCCGACGGACCCTGTCGGCGGCGTTCCTGGTGACCCGGTTCCTCGGCGACGGCGTCCGGATCTACGCTGGCGCCATCCCGCTGGCCCTGGTGACCGGTTGGTCGATCCCGACGTCGATCATCGCCATGGGCGCGGTGACGGTGCTGTACACCTACTTCGGCGGCCTGAAGGCGGTGGTCTGGGCGGACGTCCTGCAGCTGGCCATCTACCTGATGGGCGGGGCGGCGGCGCTGTGGATTGCCTGGGACCTGGCGGGCGGGATGACGAACGCCTTGAGCGAGGCGGCGGCCGCCGGCAAGCTCCGGTTCGTCGACGCACGCTTCGACCTGACCGCCACGTACACGCTGATCGGCGGGCTGGTCGGCGGCGGGATGCTGTCGGCCGCCTCGCACGGGACCGACCACCTCATCGTCCAGCGCCTCCTCTCCACTCGCTCGCTCGGCGATGCCCGCCGGGCGCTGGTCGGGTCCGGCGTGGTCGTCATCTTCCAGTTCGTGCTGTTCCTGCTGGCCGGCTCGGCCATCTGGGCCGCCGGCCGCGCCCCAGCCGACCTCCCGGCCGATCAGATCTTCCCGCGGTTCATCGCCGAGTCACTCCCGACCGGGATTGCCGGCCTGGTCATTGCCGGCATCCTGGCCGCGGCGATGAGCACGATCTCGAGTTCGATCAACGCGCTGGCGTCGGCCGTGACGCACGATTTCTACGTTCCGGCCACCGGGCGGACCGACCCCGCTCACCTGATGCGGGTGGGACGGGGCGTCTCGGCGGCCTGGGGCGCGGCCCTGATTCTGGCCGCCCTCGGCTTCCACCGATACGCCACCGGCAACGACACCCCGGTGGTGGTGCTGGCCCTGTCGATCGCCTCGGTCACCTATGGCGCGCTCCTCGGCACCTACCTGCTGGCCGGAGTTCGCGGCATCCAGGGGCCGCACGTGGTGACCGGTGCCGGCGTGGCCATGGCGGTCATGCTGGTGGTGATCTTTGCCGGTCGGTTGTCCGGCGCGGTGCCCGCGCTGGCCCCGCTCGGACGATTGGCCTGGCCGTGGTACGTCCCGCTTGGCACCGCCCTCTGCATGCTGGTTGGCTGGCTCGGATCCCGGATCCGACCTCTCACCGGCGCTTCGACGAGGCTTCCATGATCATCATCACCGCCGACGTCGGCGGCAGCAAGACCACGGTCGCGATCACCAAGGACGGCGAGCGGATGATCCTGGCCCGCGGCCCCGGGGCCGGGGTTCGACCGGGTCGGGCCCTGACCTCGGCCACCGCCATTGCCGATCAGATCCGGAGCGCGATGGCCCAGGCCAACCTGCTCAAGGCCGACGCGGTCATCGTCGGCGCCGCCGGGGCCGGCCGGACCCCCGACGCGGAGGAGATCCGGGTTTCGCTGGCGCGAGAACGCATTGCCGGCAAGGTCATCGTCGTGAGCGACGTGATGCTGGCCTTCGCGGCCCTCGGCGTGGACGTCGGCGTGGTGCTGGTGGCCGGGACGGGCAGCGTGGCCGTCGGGCGGACGCCCGCCGGAAAGATGGTCCGCCAGGGCGGCTTCGGATGGCAGATGGGAGACGAGGGCGCCGGTTACTGGATCGGCCAGCAGGCCCTGCGGGCGGTGGGACTGGCGGAGGACGGCCGGGCGCCGGCCACTTCGCTCCGGGCGGCGCTGCTCAAAGCCGTTGGCGCCCCGGATTTTCGTGACGTGGTCGGCTGGTCGACGGTCGCCACGCCTCGGGAGGTGGCCAACCTCTCCCGGGCCGTGGTGCATTCGGCCGACGACGGCGACCCCGTGGCCAAGGGAATCCTCGACCGAGCGGCCACCGAACTGGCTCGTCTGGTCAATCAGCTGGCGGGAGAGTTCCCCAATCCGGGGGCCATTCCGGTCGGGCTCGCCGGAGGGCTGCTGTCGGCCGGCGGCCCCCTGGGCGGGCCGGTGTCCGCCCTGCTGCAGGCGCCGTTCGTGCCCCTGAACGAAGCCGTCGACCCACTGCTCGGCGGGCCCAAACTGCTGGCCGCGAGCGCCTGACCCCGATCAGGACGGTGACTTGAAGCCGATCCGGTTGTGGCTGCCGTCGCAGAACGGCGCATTGCCGGTGGCGCCGCAGCGGCAGAGCGAGCAGGACGCCTTCTCGACGACGTCGCCATTCTCCTTGGTAACCCGGATCGGACCGCGGACCAGGAGCGGTCCATTGGGCCGCGGGGTGACCTCGACCGGGCCGGTCGGCGCCTCGGCCGCCCGCGGCTTGGCCTGCCCGAGCCGAACCGTCTGGAGTGCCCCGGACGGGCACTGGGCCACGGCCGCCACGATCGCATCGGGCTCGGCCCCCTCGACCTGAATCCACCGCTGCTTCGCCACGTCGAACACCGTCGGCAGGGTCCGGAGACACACGGCCGAGTGGATGCAGACGTTGGGATCGAACGTCACCACGATCCCGTCACCCTCGTACACCTGCAGTCGCTTCGTCATGCCACGGCCTCCCGGCGGACCTGCTCGGGCGCGAAGCCGGCGGTCCGTTTGTAGCGCGCCGCGATCTCCTCGAGTTCGGTCCGCGGAATCACGTCGTGAATGTGGGCAAATCCCTGAGGTGCCCGCTCCTCGGCGATCTGCATGACCTGCTCGGGGCCGTTCCGCCGGTTGGCCAGCACCACTTCGGCGGTCGGTCCGAGCCGATCGTCCTCGTACCGCTTGAGCGCCGCCGGCACATCGGAGGACTCGACCAGCCGCCGGGTCAGGGCCGCCGCGTCGAGAATGGCCTGCGAGGCGCCGTTGGACCCGATCGGATACATGGCGTGGGCGGCGTCGCCCAGGAGGGTGACGCGGCCCCGCG
The DNA here is from genome assembly GCA_016794825.1 of Gemmatimonadota bacterium. Taxonomy (GTDB): domain Bacteria; phylum Gemmatimonadota; class Gemmatimonadetes; order Gemmatimonadales; family GWC2-71-9; genus SHZU01. Next base: position 13,658 of record JAEUJH010000188.1, on the reverse strand, counting down.
TCCAGCTCGGCAGCGGATCGCGGTCGACCATCGGATACTCGTACACCGTCTCGGCGCCGGCGATGATGCCCGGAACGTCGAGCCAATCGAACCGCCAGCTGGCGAACGCCGGCGCGAAGACTTCCTTGGGAACCTCGCGGCTCCAGTCCTGGCGCGGGGGCGTGTCGCCGCCGGTCTCGAGTTCGGCGATCCAGTTGACCAGCGACCGACCCCGATCCGCCCGGACCCGGGAAATCGGATAGGCCACGAACTTCTGCCGCTGATGGCCGATCATGACCATGGTCCGACCATCGAGGTACGGCTCGGCATCGGTCACCGCCCGCCAGAGCGTGCGGCCGGAGAACCGGGCGGGGCCTTCGTCCGGATACATCGTCCGCCGCACCACCGAGTGGATCCCGTCGGCCCCGATGAGCGCGGCCCCCGCGATCGGCGCGGTCTCCCGTCCGGTGTCCCGATCGACGAACACGGCGCGGACCTCGTCGCCGGTGTCCTCCCACCGGACCAGCTCGTGCGACGTCATGACGGCGCCGGATCCGAGGCGGGCCTCGACGGCCTGGTACAGGATCCACTGCAGCTCACCGCGGTGGATCGAGAACTGGGGCACCGGATAGCCCGCGGCGAGGCCCCGGGGCTCCGACCAGATGGCCTGCCCAAACTTGTTGAAGTAGGCCAGCGCGGCCGTTTCGATGGCGGTGGCCGCGAGGGCGGGCCCGACGCCGAGGTCGGTCAGGATCCGGACCGAATGGGGCAGCAGGTTGATCCCGACGCCCAGGGGGCGGATGGCGCGGACACCCTCGAGCACGCGGACCGGGATGCCGGCCTGATGGAGCGCGAGCGCCGTGGTGAGGCCGCCGATACCGGCGCCGACGATGAGGACGGGACGGTCCCCGGAGATCGATCGCGTCATGCGTTCAGGCGTATTTGTCGCCAACCAGTTGGCGAATCGGGTGAGTGTCGTAGAGAATCGTCAGCACGGCAATCCGGTCGACGATCGGGTCGAAGTCGAAGACGTCGGCGCATTCGAACGAGACCGTGGTGCCGTCCTGCAGGGTCCAATCGTATCGAAAGTAACCGCAGACCCGCCGGGCGCCCCGGGCGCTGACCAGGATGTCGTGCGGGGTGATGACGCTGCGGGTGGACGACGCCGCCAGCTTCGGAAAGAAATCCGCGGCGGCCACCTTCCCGAGGAACGGCGACAGCACGTATCCGTCGGTCGTGAACAGCTCGACGATCCGAGCGGGGTTCCCTTCCTCGAGCCGCCGGAGGTACTCGGCGACCAGGTCCACCAGCGGCTGGCTCATGGTCAGTGGGCCCCGTCGAGTTCGTCGACCACCACGGGCTTGCCGGTCCGGACCACGCTGTGCCGGTAGCCGTAGGTGAAGTAGACGGTCAGACCGATGGCGAGCCAGATCGCGAACATCACCCAGGTCCGGACCGGCAGGCCCTTCATCACGAAGAAGCAGGCGGCGGCGCCGCCCAAGGCCACCAGCCAGACCGCCGGGACCCGGAACGGCCGGGGCCGCTCGGGTTCCCGCACCCGGAGCACCAGTACGCCGAGGCAGACCATCGCGAACGCGGCCAGGGTCCCGATGTTGGTGAGTTCGTAGATGGTGTTTTCTTCGGCAAAGAGCGCGCCGACGGCCACCACCACGCCGGTGACGATGGTGGTGATGTGCGGGGTCCGCCACTTCGGATGCACCTTGGCGGCCCACTTCGGCAGCAGCCCGTCGCGCGCCATGGCAAAGAAGATCCGGGGCTGGCCGTACTGGAACACCAGCAACACCGCGGTCATCGACACCACCGCGCCGAGCGACACGATCCAGCTCGCCGTCTTGAGCCCGGCCAGCTCGAGCGCGTGGGCCAGCGGGTCGGCCGACTTGAGCTGGAGGTACGGCACCAGGCCGGTGGCCACCGCCCCGACCACCACGTAGATCAGGGTGCAGACGGCCAGCCCCAGGAGGATGCCGCGGGGCAGGTTCCGCTGCGGGTCCTTGGTCTCTTCGGCGGCGGTCGAGATCGCGTCGAACCCGATGTAGGCAAAGAACACGATCGCCGCGCCCTGGTGGATCCCCCGGAATCCGTTCGGGGCAAAGGGCCGGTAGTTGTCGGGATCGATGTGCATCACCCCGACGCCGATGAAGAGCGCCAGGACGAGCAGCTTGATCACCACCATGATGTTGTTGGCCCGGGTGCTCTCCTTGACGCCGAGGCAGAGCAGCACGGTGATCAGGCCGACGATGATGAACGCCGGGAGGTTGAGAAGCACCGGGAATCCGGCCACCCGGGGCGCGGTCTCGAGCAGGGCGTGGATCTCCGGCACGGTCGACATCTTGGCCTGGAGATACCCGTGCGTCAGCCACCCGGGGAGGTTGATCCCGAACCCGGACAGGAGCGAATCGAAGTAACCGCTCCACGCGATGGCGACGGCGATGTTGCCGATCGCGTACTCGAGGATCAGGGCCCATCCGATGATCCAGGCCACCATCTCGCCCAGGGTGGCGTAGGTATAGGCGTAGGCGGATCCCGAGGTCGGGATCATCGACGCCAACTCGGCGTAACAGAGCGCCGCCAGGCCGCAGACCACGCCGAGGAGCACGAAGGAGACGATCAGGGCCGGACCGGCGCCCGCGCGGATCACGGTGCCGTCGGCCGCGATGTCGCCCGCCGCGGCGGTGCCGAGCGAGGCGAAGATCCCCGCCCCGATCACCGCCCCGATCGACAGCATGATGAGATCACCGACCCCGAGGATCCGGACCAGCCCGCGGTCCCGCTCGACGGTAATGGGCTTCCGAAGGAAGAGTGACATGAGCTCGCTGACGAAGAAGACCGACGGCGTTCGAGGGGTTCGACCGCCAACGACGACCTGCGATGTTACCGCGGACGAGCAGGAATCAGAACGTCAATTCGACCGTGATGGTGCCGGCCACCGGCTGCCCGTCGGAACCGCGGGCCGGTCGGAACCGGTAGTTGCGCATGACTTCCTCGAGCTTCTTGCCGAAGCCCCGGTCGGCGGGTTCGGGCGAGAAGCGGACCTCTTCGACCCGGCCCTCCGGGCCGACCATGAAGGTAACGGCAATCGTGGCACCCCGCATCGCCTTCGGAATGTCGGGCGGAGGGAGGATGAGTTGACGCGGTTCCGGGGGCCGGGCCCCGCCGGCGCCACCCGTGCCGGGCCCCGTGCCGGAGCCGGTTCCCGAGCCCTTGCCGGACCCCGATCCGGAGCCGGACCCCGTCCCGGTCCCTGACCCCGTTCCGGACCCCGAACCGGTTCCGGAGCCCGATTCCTTCGAGGCCGACGTCGTAACGATGGTATCGGGGGCGGGAGGCAGGGCGGGCACCTCCTCCTTGACCACGGGAGGGGGGACCGGAACCGAGACCGGCTCGGGCGGGGGCGGCACGACCGGGGGCGGAACGGCGGCCTTGGGCGCCGCCAGGGCCGGCAGCGCCACGATCCGGACCCGGCCGCCCCCGCCGCCCCCGCCGCCGCCCGGCTGGTCGCTGCCGTCGCCGGCCTGGTCCTGGAACTCGAGGTTCCGGAGCGGAGCCACCTTGAGGATGACGGCAAGCACGGCCAGGTGGACGAGGAACGCCACCACCGCGCTGCCCGGCGACCGACGATGCCGCGGCAGGCCGAGTCCGATCGGGGGCCCGGCCCGCGGGGCGCGTCGGTCCGAGCGGGGTACGGGCGGGGTCAGGGGCGGCGTCGGCATCCGTGGAGGAGACGTCTCGGCCCGGGAAAAAGATTCGGGTCCCACGTGGTCAACAAGGGGACACCCGACGACCGCCTTCCCCCGCCCCAAACCCGGGTATCGGGGTCTTCATGCAGGGTCCGGAAACGACGCGAGGCGGGCTCGTCGCCCGCCTCGCGTGTGGCCCTCCGGAGAGGGTCGGGAATCAGGCCTTGGGAGTGAACCCGATGACCTGAACTCCGGCGCCCCGAACGATGTCCGACGCCTCGATCCAATCCTGATAGGTCCGGCTGGCGGCGGCCTTGATGAAGATCAGCTTGGCCGGCCGGTTGTCGTAGATGGCGTGGATCTGCGTGTCCAGCTGGCCCGGGGGGACCGGCTGGCCGTTGATCTCGTAGTTCCCGTCATCCAGGATGTTGAGCACGATCTGGCTCGACGGCCCCGAGGAGGCGGCCGTCTCGAGGGGCGGAACCTGGACGTCGATCGCCATCCGGGCCAGGGGCTGCGAGATCATGAAGATGATCAGCAGCACCAGGAGAATGTCGATCATCGGAATGACGTTCGGTTCGGCACTCAGGCCATGGCTGTCGCCAACTGACATTCCCATGAGAGCCCCCTACTTCTTGTCTTTGTCGATGGCCCCGAACAGGCCACCTTTTTGTTCGATCTCGGTGATCGCCGCCATCACGCGAACACCGGACCGGCGGGCGATCTCCACGGCATCCTGGATCTTCTCGAACTTGAGATCCTTGTGGGCCCGGAAGTACATGATCTTGTCTTCCGTGCGGGCCGCGTAGATGGCCGCCAGCTGATCGGGAAGCACGTCGGCCGGAATCGGGTTCGAATTCAGGAAATAGTTCCCGTTCTGGTCGATCCCCAGGATCACCTCGTTGTCGCCCTCGGGGCGCTTGTCGAGGTTCTCGCCGGAGGGCATCGTCGCCTGAAAGCCGTTGGCGATGAGCGGCGTCACGATCATGAAGATGATCAACAGCACCAGCATGATGTCGATCATCGGAATGACGTTCGGCTCGGCTTTGACGCTGGTCGAGCCCGCGGCGTTAACTGATGTGCCCACTGCCGCTCACCGCCTTCTGCGCCTGGAACTCCTTGGTGAAGATCGACCGGCCGAACTCGCTGCCGACGCTCTTGATCAAGTAGTCGATGAGTTCCTTGGAGCTGTAGGTCATTTCGACCGTGAGGTTCTCGATCTTGGTGGTGAAGTAGTTGTAGAACCACACGGCCGGGATCGCGACGAGCAGACCGAGCGCGGTGGTGATCAGGGCCTCGGAGATACCGCCGGCGATGCCCGCCAGACCGCCCGACGCGCCACCCGCCGACATGGCGTTGAACGCGGTGACGATACCCATCGTGGTGCCGAGCAGACCGACGAACGGCGCGGTCGAACCGACCGTGGCCAGGATGCCCGTGCCGCGCTTGAACTCGGCCAGGGTGATCAGCATCTGGCGCTCCACCGCCCGCTCGGCCGAGTTGATGTCGGCGGCGGTGATGGTGGCGCGGTCGCGGAGCAACGGCTTGACCTCGGAGAGCGCGCCACCGAGGACCCGGGCGACGTGGCTCTGCTGGTTCTTCTCGGCCAGGGCGATGGCCTGATCGAGCTGCTCTTCCTGGATGGCCCGGGAGAACTGGGGCGCGAACTTCCGGGTGGCCGAGGTGCTCTTGGCGATCCGGATCAGCTTGCCGATCGCGACGGTGAGCGAGAAGAACGACATGAACAACATGATCCAGACGATCGCGCGAGCAAAGGTGTTCGCGTGCTCGTACAGAGTCAGAATATCTACACCCATGGAACGCTCCCTTTCAGATTGAACTGGTAGGGGCGGGCCCGCGGCCCACCCGGATGATTTCGGGCGGGCGAATCGCCCGCCCCTACACTAGCCACCGATGGTGAACGACACCCGCTGCTGGACCAGCTGACGAACCGCCTGCCCCTTGATCTTGGCCGGCTTGAAGGTCGACCCGAGGATCGCGTCCTTGGCGGGTTCCTCGAACGCCTTGTTGGTGCTCCGGAGCACCCGGAACGACTCCGGCTCCGCCTTGCCGTCGATCCCGACGACGTACTGGACGTCGACGCTGCCGGCGATGCCGGCCTGCTGGAGAACCGGCGGATACTTCGGCTTCTGGAAGTTGATCGGCTGGACCGGATCGTCCACTTCCGCTTCCACGAACGTTTCGGTGGTGGACACCGGGCCGGAACCACCCACCACGCCGGCCGCGATACCGCCCTCGACGCCCTTACCGCTGAAGTCCTTGGCGTCGAACCGCTCGTTCAGGTTGACCGGAGGAATGTCCTTCGGAATCTCCGTCGGGGGCATCACGGTCTGGAAGCCCATCGGCGGAGGATTCGCCGTGACGATCGCGTCCGGTGGCGGCGTCGTCGGTGGAGGTGGCGGTGGCGGCTCAGGCGGCTTCAGGAACACCATGGTGGTGTCCTGGAGGATCTCCTTCAGCGTTTCCGCCGCCCCCGAGGTGGCTTTCACGGCCCCGTAGATCAGGACGACGTGAAGCACCAGGGAGACCGCGGTTTGGCCGAGGGATCGGTTCCGCTTGGGCTGGGACTCAATGAGGTTTTCAAACATGCGTACGCCTCCAAAGGAGTCAGCAGTACCCACAACCGAATCAAGCAGCGCCGGGTTGCGCCCGGCTGACCGCTAGATGACAAATCGATAACAGACGGATTAGCTGATCGGCGGTTGGGACGTCGTCGCCGAGCGAGGCAATGATACGGTAAAAACGGTTCCCTTGCCAGGGCGGCTCTGCACCGAGATGCTGCCCCCGTGAACCTCCGCGATCCACTTGGTGATCGCGAGGCCCAGACCGGTGCCCGTCCCCTCGGTGTCCCGGGCACGAGCCGGATCCGCCCGCCAGAACCGATCGAAGATGTGCGGCAGGTCGCCCGCCGCGATCCCGATGCCGGTGTCCCGGACCACCAGTTGCACCGTGCCCTCCTGGTCGGCGAGCCCCACCCCGATTTCGCCGCCGGCGGGCGTGTACTTGACCGCGTTGGTCACCAGGTTGAGGAGGAGCTGCCGGATCCGGGTCCGATCGATGCCGAGCACGACCGGGCGGGACGGGATCTGGCTCCGGATGGTCAGGTTCTTGGCCTCGCCCAGGATCTGGGCGGTTTCGACGGCCTCGCTGGCCAGTTCCCGGAGGTCACAGGGATCGACCGCCAGCGGCACCCGACCCTCGTCCGCCCGGGCCAGCATCAGCAGGCTGTCGACCAGTTCGGTCATCCGGTTGATTTCCTCGAGCGACTCGTCGAGCGGCTCGAGGCTCTCCGGCGGAATCTTCGGGTTGGTGAGCGCCCGTTCCACCCCCGCCCGAAGCACCATCAGCGGCGTCTTGAGTTCATGGCTGGCCTCGGCCACGAACCGCTGCTGCGCCGCAAAGCTCTGCTCCAGCCGGGCAAACATCCCGTTGGCCGCCTGGGCCAGCCGGGCCAACTCGTCGGTGCTGCCCGGGTCGACCGGCAGCCGGCGGTGGAGGCTCCGCCCGTCGGTGATGGCGGTGAGCTCGTCGATCGTCGATTCGAGCGGCCGGAGACTGGTGCCGGCGAGCCAGCTCCCCACCAGCACCGAGATCAGCAGCACGGCCGGCGCGATCAGCAACATCGACCGGAGCAGGGCCGCCGGTCCGAACGACACCTCGTCGATCCCGGCCCCGACCAGCATCGAGCGGATCCGCGGATCGGCCCCGACCACCCGGGTCACGTAATACCGGATGGCCGGCCGGTCGTCGGCCACGGTGGCGGTGCCGAACCCCGGGGGGTCGAGGGGAGCGGCCGCCAGTTCCCGGAGCCGTTCGAGCGCCTTGGAATCAAGGCTCCGCGAGGGGTCGACCGCCGCGACGACCCCGCCGTCGGTCCCGACCAGCACGAAGTAGTGCCCGAAGCTCTGGAAGTAGTCCTGGACGCTGGAGACGATCGGCGGGAGCCGCCCGAACGAGTTGGAGAGGTCGCGCACCACCCGGAGCGTCAGGTCGGCCTCGACCTCGAGCCGGTCATCGAGTTCCTGGAGGTTGGCCTGCCGGCGGTCGAGATACAGCACCAGCCCGAACAGGGTGATCGTGAGGCCGAGCGCCAGGATGTACCCGATGGCCAGGCGCTGCCGGATCGACCGCATCGTCAGGCCTTGACCACGTACCCGACGCCGCGAACCGTATGGAGGATCTTCCGGTCGTGGCCGGCGTCGAGCTTCTTCCGGAGCCGGTTGATCACCACGTCGACGATGTTGGTTCCCGGATCGAAGTGGTAGTCCCAGGCGTACTCGGTGATCAGCGTCCGCGACATGACCCGCCCCGGATGCCGCATCAGGTACTCGAGGACGGTGTACTCCTTCGGGGTCAGGTCGAGGAGCTTGCCGGCGCGACGGACCTCGCGGGTGGCGGTATCGAGCTCGAGATCGGCGATCTGGAGCTTGGTCGATCGGAGCTGGGGCGGCCGGCGGGCAATGGCCTCCACCCGGGCGAGGAGTTCCTCGAACGAGAACGGCTTGGTGACGTAGTCGTCCGCCCCGGCCCGGAGCGCCTGGACCTTGTGATCGATGGCGTCCTGCGCGGTCAGCACCAGGATCGGAATCGTGAGGCCCCGATCACGCACGGTCCGGAGGACCTCGAACCCCGTCATGCCGGGCAGGCGCAGGTCGAGGATCACCATGTCGTAGTGGCCCCCGGAAATCAGCCGGAGCGCCTCCATGCCGTCGTCCACCAGATCGGCATGATAGGACTGCTCCTCGAGGCCCCGCTTGACGTACTGGCCGACGATCCGGTCGTCCTCGACCACCAGGATCTTCATGTCGCCTCCAGTTCCGGCATCACGACCCGGAAGACACTGCCCCGCCCCACCTCGCTCTCGACGTCGATCCGACCGCCATGATCCTGCATGATCCCATAGGCGATCGACAACCCCAGGCCCGTTCCCTGACCGGGCGGCTTGGTGGTGTAGAACGGCTCGAAGATCTTGGACATGTGGGCCTTCGGAATGCCGGAGCCGGTGTCCTTGACCTCGATGATCGCCTCGTGCCGGCCGGTGACCCGCTTGCTCCGGAGGGTCAGCACGCCCCCGTCCGGCATCGCGTCGACGGCGTTCAGCATCAACGCCATCAACACCTGGATCAACTGCTCGTCATTGGCCCGGACGGCAACCGGCGGCCCCAGGTCGGTTTCCACCTGGAGGCGCTTGAACCGGCGATGATGCTTGAGCAGGAAGAGGGTTCGCTCGATGACCTTGTTGACGTCGACGTCGGCCTTGGGCCGCCCCGGCGACGGGTGGGGCCGGCTGAACTCGAGCAAGCCATCGACGATCTTGGTGCTCCGCTGGACTTCCTTGTCGATGATCTCGAGGTACTCCTTGACCGCCGGCTCGGCCTGGGTGCCCAGACGGGCGTCCACCGCCGCCGCGCAGGCCGCGATGGTGGCCAGCGGGTTGTTGATCTCGTGCATGACACCCGCCACCAGCTGCCCGACCGCCGCCATCTTCTCGTGCCGGATGACCTGTTCCTGGACGTTGCGCGCCTCGGTCACGTCCTCGCCGATCGTGATGACGTGGGTAATGGCGTCGCCCTCCAGGCGCATCGGCAGGCGCGACATCAGGTAGACCCGACGCTCCCCGCCCTGCTCGACCACGGTTTCCACCTGGACGCTCTCGCCGGTCGAGAAGACCCGATCGAACTCCGACTTGAGCTGCTCCGGCGGCTGGCGGGTCAGGACCTGGAACACCGGGCGGCCCACCACGTCGTCCCGACGGAGGCCTTGGGTGCCGGTTTCGCGCTTCCGATTCCAGAACTGAATCCGGTAGGCCCGGTCGATCACGTAGAGGCCCACCGGCAGGCTGTCGATGACCAGGCCGGTAAACCGTCGCTGTTCCGTGATCTCGCGGGAGCGGCTGGCCACCTCGAGCGCCAGATCTTCCGCCAGGGTCATGGCGTCGAGGAACGGCGCCAGGAGATTGGCCAGGACGTCCACCACCGACGGCATCAGGGTCGGCGCCCCCGGCCGCCGGCCGAGTTCCAGCACGCCGAGCCGGAGGCCGGCATGCACCAGCGGGGTCCGCGTCGTCAGGTCGTCGACGGGCGGCAGTTGATCCAGATTGGCGGCCAGGGCCAGGCGGGGCGGCACCGCGATCCCGGAGCATCGATTGGCGCTGGCATCCCGCCGCCAGACACAAACCGAGGCCAGCTGGAGACCCTGCTGGATCGCGCCGGCCACCGTGCCCAGCGTGTCGTCCGGCGGAAGCCCGCTGTTCAGGATCCGGGCAACCTGGCCGAGCAGGTCGAGTGGGGTACCGCCGAGAGTGCTGGTCATGGAGGTCGACCGGGAACTTAACCTGTGATCAGGCGGGCGGTGGCGGCGTCAGGGACGAAGGCCAAGATACAGAGTGACTTCGTGCTCGCCCGCGGCGGTGAAGATCGCCCGGGTCCCTTCGAGCGCGACCTCGTCCACCAGGACCCGCGACACCGGCTGGTCGCCCGCCCAGCCGACCGCGACCGCCACCGGTGGCCCGAACATGACCGCAATCCGGACCGTGATCCACTCCGCCCGCCGTTTGATTTCCAGGTCGAGCAGGGTCCGATGGGCTCGGAGCCGCCGGACCCCGAGCGACTTCCAGCCGTCGGGCAGTGACGGCCGCAACTCCAGCCGCCCACCGACGCCGTCGAGCCGGGCGCCCAGGAGGAGGCCCACCACCCGGCGGAGAAAGTCGTGCGGTTCGATCACGTCGTTGCCCCGGACCCGGGCCCAGGTCCGGGCGTCCTCCAGCACGCCCGCCACGTCCTCGCCCTCCCAACCGCCCGGCGCCTCGGCGGCGGGGTCTACTCGCAACTGTCCCCCGACCCGCCCGATCGCCCAGGCCGTGGCCTGATCGAGAGCGCTGTCGGGGGACGCGACTGCCGGGTAGTGTCGACCGCTGGCGCGATCAGCCAAGGGCCTGGATCTGCGCCAGCAACTCGTCGTTGCCGCGCTTGTGGCCGAGCTCGGCCTCCTCATGGGTCCAGCGGACCGTGCCCGTTCGGTCGATCAGGACGTAGGCCCGCTTGCTGAAGAACTTGTCCTCCAGCAGGGTGCCGTACTTCCGTGACACGTCGCGCTTGAAATCGCTCAGCAGGTCGACCGTCATCTTTTCCTTGGCCTTGAACTCCTTCAAGGTGGGAACCGAGTCGACGCTGATCGGGAGCACGACGGTGGAGGCGCTCTGAAAGCGGGCGTAGTCCTCCGAAAAGGCGCACATCTCGGCGGTGCACACGCCGGTGAACGCCAGCGGGAAGAACGCCAGGAGGACGTTCTGCCCCTTGAGCCCGGAGAGCTTGACCTCGGCCCCCGCGGTGGAGGGGAGCGCAAAGTCGGGGGCGGTGGTGCCAATGGCCGGGAGAGTCATGAATCAGGAAACCTTGAAGCGACCGCCGACGACGGTCCAGTTGACTACGTTCCACCAGGCGCCGAGGTAGTCCGCCCGGCGGTTCTGGTACTTGAGGTAGTAGGCGTGCTCCCAGACGTCGCACCCCATGAGGACCGACTTGCCGTCCATGACCGGGCAGTCCTGATTCGGGCTGCTCTCGATGGCCAGGCCCGCCGGGGTCTGCACCAGCCAGGCCCACCCGCTGCCGAACCGGGTCATCCCCGCCTTCTGGAACTGCTCCTTGAACGCCGCCAAGCCGCCGAACTTGGCGTCGATGGCCGCGCCGAGAGCGCCGGTCGGCGCCGAGGCTCCGCCGGGCGCCATGATTTCCCAGAACAGGGTGTGGTTGTAGTGACCGCCCCCGTTGTTGCGGACTACCGTCCGGATCGACTCCGGCACCTGGTTCAAGTTCCCGATCAACTCGGTGATCGGGAGCTTGTCCAGCTCCGGATAGTCCTTGAGCGCCCCGTTCAGGTTGTTGACGTAGGCGTCGTGGTGCTTGTCGTGATGGATCCGCATCGTCTGCTCATCGATGTGCGGCTCCAGCGCGTTGTAGGCATAGGGCAACGGAGGCAACGAGTGTGGCATCGAACGGCTCCCGACTCCGAAAAGTGAATTCCGACTGGCGGACAAGGGATTAATGCCGCCAATTATGGCGACCCCGAACGATTGAAGCAACGGGCGGCGCCGCATCCGCCCGTTACCGGGATGAGACCGTAAAGCGGATCAGCACGCCCTCGACGAATTCGGCCTCGATCCGCCGATCGCGCGTCAGGTAGACCGAGGTGCTGACCCGGAGGTTCCCTTCCATCCGGTGGCCGATCGTCTCCGGCCGCCCGAGCATCGCGTCGACGTCGTCGACCAGCAGCCCCTTCCGGAGTTCGCCGGACGCCGGGCCGGGTCGTTCCTCGCCGTGGAGGCCGGGACGGCCGCCCGCGGCGGCCAGGACCGGGCTGAAGTCGACGTATTCCGCCAGCGCCCGCATGATGCCGTCGGGCGTCAGGGCCTCCTCCGGCACCACCGGCTTGAACCGGAGATTGAAGCGGGAGCCGCTTTCCGCCCGGCGCTTCCGGATGTTGGCTTCCTTGAGTTCCTCGGCCTGGGCCACGGCCGCCCGGTTGGCGGCGTCGACCCGCTGCCGGTCCTTTCGGAGGGCGTCGAGTTCCTCCTGGGCTTTCTTCTTGGCGGCCGGGTCGGCAATGCCCGGAACCTCCTTCTCGAGGTTCTTTTCCCGGGTGGTCTTGGGCGCCGACGAGGTCGAGACGTTGCTGCTCGTCTCGTCGGCAAAGGTCCCGTAGCCCCCGCCGCCCAGCTGGAACTCGATCAGGTCCTTCTTGACCTTGATCTTGGTGATCAGGATTTCCTCGCCCCGCCGGATGGCGGTGCCGTACTGCTTGAGCCGCCGGGCGTGCCGCGGAAAGTCGACCGGCATCGAGGTGCCGGGGTACACGTCGACGCCGTCCTCGGTGCCCGGCATCTCGAGCTTGACGACCACGGACTTGCCCTCGAAGAACCGCCGCAGCACGTCTTCCGACTGCGCCTCCAGCCGCCCCCCGCCGACCGCCAGGATCCCCATGGCGAGCGCCCATCCCCTGATCCGCATGGTGCCTCCCTCCCCGACCCGGCTACGAAACCGACTTGCCGTCGAGTTGATGAATGGTCTTGATCGACGCGGGCCGCTCCTTCTGGAGCCGGACCGCCACCTTTTCGGCCGTTTCGATGACGCGGAGCACGTTTTCGCCGGCCAGCTTGCGGAGGTCCGACTCCGACCACCCTCGCCGCGCCAACTCGGCAAGGAGCCTCGGGAACGACGACACGTCCTCGAGCCCCTCGATCGTTTCGTCGATACCGTCGAAGTCGCTGCCGATGCCGACGTGGTCGACGCCGGCAATCTTCCGGACTCGCTCGATGTGGTCCGCGACTTCGCCGAGGGTAACCTTCGGGGCCGGATTGGCCGCGTCCCAGGCGGCCATTTCGCGCTCGATCCGGGCCCGGTCATTGCCGGCCTGGCGGCGGAGTTCGGCCTGCTTGGCCCCCCGGGCCTGCCCGTGGGCATAGGACTTCGGCGACACGAACGAGGTGACGAAGGTGATCATCACCACCCCGCCGTTCCGGGGCAGCCGGGCCAGGATCGAATCCGGCACGTTGCGGGGATGGTCGGTAATGCCCCGCGCCGACGAGTGGGAGAAGATCACCGGCGCTTCCGTCGTGGTGAGCGCATCGCTCATCACCCCGGGAGACACGTGGGACAGATCCACCAGCATGCCGAGCCGGTTCATTTCCCGGACGACTTCCTCACCGAACCGGGAGAGTCCCCCGTGGGTCGGTTTGTCGAGCGCGGCGTCGGCCCAGTCGAGGGTGACGTTGTGGGTCAGCGTCATGTAGCGGGCCCCGAGGTCGTAGAACGCCCGGAGGGCGCCCAACGAGTTCTCGATGGCGTGCCCGCCTTCCATGCCGAGCATCGACCCGACCCGGCCGGCCGCGAAGGCCTGCCGGAGACAGAGGGCCGTGGTGCAGTACTGGAGCTTGTCGGGATAGCGCTCGATGACCCGCTTGGC
>JAEUJH010000116.1 GCA_016794825.1 Gemmatimonadota bacterium | reverse complement strand
CCCCAACCCGCGAGCGGCATGTGGACGGTACCGGCCGCCGACAGGCCGGCCCGGTTGTCGCAGCCGCCGCAGGGCAGCCAGTTCGAGCCCGACCGGGAGTGACCGACCGGCTGATCGGTGTTGCCGGCGGCGGTCGTCGGACCCCACCCGGCGCCGACCACGCCTAACGGCTGGAAGATCCGGCCGGCCATCAGGGCCTCGTAGGTCGAGTTCCAGGCCCGCTCCACCATCGCCCCCGCCATCGCGAAGCCGTTGTTGCTGTAGTAGTAGGTGCCCCGGGCGACCGCGCCCGCGCGGCGCACGGTCCAGTCGGCCCAGACGTCGCGTCCGGCCTTGGGGTCGGTGGTGGCCGGCAACCCGGTGATGTCGTTGACCACGCCGGACTGGTTGTTGACCAGATCAAGCAAGGTGATCGGCTTGTGGGCCGCCATCATTCCCGCGGCCGAGCCGGGGAACGCCTCTTCCACGGTCTTGTTCCAGGAAATCACGCCGGCCTCGACGGCCATCGTGGCCAGGAGGGCGGTGAGGGCCTTGGTGTTCGAGCCGAGGTGCCATTTGTCATTGACCGTTACGGCGGCGGCGCTGCCAACCCGCCGGATCCCGCCGGCGCCGAGCGCCACGACCCCGCCGTCTCGGGTGACGATGGCGCCGCCCATGCCCGGGAGCCCGTACGCCTGCCGGATCGAATCGACGATCCGGGACAGGTCGGCGGTGACGATCCGAACCCGAGCCGTCCCGCTCACACCCTCGCTGGTGGCGGTGATCGTCACCGTGCCGGGCCGGACCCCGATGACGAGGCCGGTCGGGCTGACGGTGGCAATGCTCTGATCGCTGCTCTGCCAGCTGACCGTCCGCCCCGAGAGGGGCGCGCCACCGGCCGCCAGGGTCGCGGCGGTCAGGGTCCGGGTGCCGCGCCACGCCAGATCCGAACTGTCCGGCGAGACCGTAACCGTCGCCACCACCGGCGGCGGCAGCGACACGATCGCGTACTGGCTGAACGACGAGGTCTGCCCGGTCACCTCCCGCTTGACCGGATCGACGGAACTGCCCGGCACCTCCTGCCATGCCGTGCCGCTGTAGCGGTGGAGCCGGAAGAGCGTCGGGTCGGCCCCGACGGCCGCCGCGGCCGAGTACTTGAGACGCACGGTCACGGGCTGCGAGAAGGTCGTGCCCGACGGCCCGAACTCATGCGCCGTTCCCGACACGAGGCGGGGATTGGCCGGCGGGCTCGCCACCGGCGCGATCGTGATCGCGGCCGACGAAGTCAGCGCGCCAGCCGGAATCTGGATGACGGCCGAGCTGTCCGGCCGGGCCACCAGACCCCCGGACGCGCCCACCACACCGCCATCCAGCACCGTCACGGAGGCGGTGCCGGACCGACCCTCCGACTGGGCCGTCAGCTGCGCGGTCCCGGCGGCGACGGCGGTAACCAGACCGTCCGCCCCGACCGTGGCGACCGTGTTGGGCGAAATCGTCCAGGTCACGGTCCGTCCATTCAGGGTATTCCCGGCCGCGTCCTTGGTGGTGGCGGCAAACTGCCGGGTTCCGGTGGGGATGAGGACCGTGGTGTCCGGCGTCACGACCACCGAGGCCACCGCGGCCGGCGGCGGTGGCGGCGGCGGCGCCGGCGGATTGGGGCTGGTACCGCCGCCCCCGCACCCGGCAGCCAACGCCGCACCCACGACCAGCAGCCCGAACCGACCCGACCAGAACGAAGTTCCCGTCATATGACCCCCGGCGTTCGACATGTGATCCGATGACTCATACGCGCGGATCCGGGCCGGACCGGCTCACCACCCCGGACTGGCGCGCCATGTCCACCGGCGGCGGGAGGTCGCCGACGGCGAGCTGCCCCGCTCCGGCCAGGGCCGAGGGTCGACCCCGGCCACCACCCTCGCCCGGGGGTTAGAATAGGACCAGATCCGGAGGAACCGATGCGCCCTGCCCACTTCGCCGCCCTGTCGCTGCTCGCTGGTGCCTTCCCGGCCTGCGCCCAGGAACCCCAAGCCCAGTTTCGGACTCGCCACGGACCCGTCACCGTGGCAACGGTCGCCAGCGGACTCAGGAACCCGTGGGGTCTGGCGTTCCTGC
>JAEUJH010000096.1 GCA_016794825.1 Gemmatimonadota bacterium | reverse complement strand
GGTCCTGCTCTGATACCCGTCGGGCCCCCGTCGTTCGAAGCGATGGTAGCGGGCCGAGCAACCGCTGACAACCGGCGCCGCATCCGGTACCTTGGGTCACTCCCCATTCGCGGACTCCGGCATGCCCCGGCCTCAGCGCCTCCTTGCTCTCCCGATCCTGCTCGCCCTGGTGGCCGCCGATCTCGGCGCCCAGACGCCCGCGCAGGCCGACAGCGCCGCTCGCGCCGCCGTCACGGCCAAGAGCCTCCCCCTGATCACCACCCGGTCGATGACCTTCGAGACCGCGGAGGGAAGCTGGCTGTCGGTGAGTCTCTCGCCCTCCGGCGGGAGCCTCGTCTTCGAGTTGCTCGGCGATCTCTATACCCTGCCCGCCACAGGGGGCCGGGCAACCCGGATCACCAGCGGCCAGGCGTACGACATGCAGCCGCAGTTCTCGCCCGACGGCGGCCGGCTCGTGTTCGTGAGCGATCGCAACGGCTCCGAGAACCTCTGGGTGTCCCGGGCCGACGGTACTGAGGCCCGGCCACTGACGACGGCCGAGAACGAGAACTTCGCTTCGCCAATCTGGACTCCGGACGGCCAGTACATCGTGGCCACCAAGGGCGCCCAGCTCTGGCTCTACCACGTCGACGGGGGCAGCGGGGTCCAGTTGACCGGTCACACCCGAGCGGGCGAGCCAAACCCGGCCTCGCACCACGGGGCGGTCTTCGGACCCGATCCCCGGTATCTCTGGGTCAACCTTCGGGGCAACCTGCCGAGCGGGTTCGCCACCCGCGACCCGCTCCCCGGAGACGATCCCCACCCGCCACGCAGCTCGGCCCGTCAGATCGGGGTTTATCAGATCGGCCAGCTCGACCGGGAAACGGGACGGGTCCTGGTCCGGACCCACGAGCACGAGGGCGCGTTCCGACCCACGGCCAGTCCGGACGGACGCTGGCTCGTCTATGCCACCCGGTTCGATTCGGTGCCCGCGCTCAAGGTCCTCGACCTCCGCACCGGCGAAGATCGATGGCTGGCCATGGGCGTTCAGCGCGACGATCACCAGGGCGGCGGCGTCCGGGATCGCGACATCTATCCCGCGTCCGCCTTCACCCCCGATTCCCGCGCCCTGATCACCGGGTTTGCCGGCAAGCTCTGGAGGATCGAGGTCCCCTCCGGCGCTCGAACCGAAATTCCTTTCACCGCCCAGATCGACCAGCCGCTCGGCCCCCTGGTCAAGTTCGACTACCCGATCAACGACTCAGTCCTGACCGTGTCGCAGATCCGGGGGGCCCGCCCCTCGCCCGACGGACGCCGAGTGGTGTTCTCCGCGCTCGACCGGCTCTGGATTGCCGATCTGCCCGCCGCGGCCGACTCCGGTCCGGCCACGATCCGGAACGCCCGCCGACTGACCAGCGTCGGGGCCGAGACGGTCGAGCATGCCCCGGTCTGGTCGCCGGACGGACAGTTCATTGCCTATGTCACCTGGCACGACTCGATCGGCGGCCTGATCCGCCGAGTCCGGGCCGACGGGCGGGGCCAGAGCGAGGTCCTGAC
>JAEUJH010000083.1 GCA_016794825.1 Gemmatimonadota bacterium | reverse complement strand
GGCCAGGAACGACAGCCCGAGGATCAGCAGCAGGTTGCCGAGGATACTCCCGGTGATCGACGCCTTGACCAGCTCGACCAGCCCTGACTTGAGGGCCACCAGGGCAATGATCAACTCGGCCGCGTTCCCGAAGGTCGCGTTGAGAAGTCCGCCGATGGTCGGGCCGGTTCGTTCGGCCAGCGACTCGGTGGCCTCGCCCATCAGGCCCGCGAGCGGCAACACCGCGATGCAGGCCGTCACGAACACCACGACCGGCGAGAATTTCAGCATCGAGAACGCGACGCTGAGCGGCACCGCCAGGAGCAGGAGCCGCGACCACGGGAACGGCCGATCGGGGAGCGGCCGGGCAATCCGGAGCGGCGGCAGTTCCTCCTCCGCGCCCTGCGACCCGTTCCCCCGGCCCTCCGGGCGGTCCCGGCGCTCCGCTCGATCTCGCCGTTCCGGGCGATCGCGACGTTCCGACGGCTCGCGCGCCTCGGCGGCGACGCCGGCGGGCCCGCGGTCCTTGGCCTGTTTCTGGGCGGGCTCTCGCTTGGGCCGCGGCTCCGGCTTCGGGCGGGACTCGGCCCGGGGGGCCTCCTCCTTCGGCTCCTTGCGCCGGGACTTGGCCGGCGCCGAGTCTTCCGCGCCCGCCGGAACCGGGGCGACGTCGCCGAGCGCGGCTCGGATCGCGACGAGGGCCTTCCCGTCTCCCCGAAGCACCTGCGCCATTCGCCCCTTGGGCTGGGCGACCAGCTGGCGGAGCAGATCCTTCTCTTCGACCGTCTCCCGGCCGTCCTTCCGGGACTGTTGGACGGCGGCTTCGACCGCCCGTTCCGCAAACCGGCTCAGACTCGGCGGCGCGGCCTCCGCCCCGTCGGGCGGCGCGTCGGCCTGGCGCAACCCTTCGAGCGACCCCGACGCAACCTGGTCGAGATCGAGCCCGGCCCGCGACAGGACCGTGGCGGCAAAGCCCTCCCGATCGGCCACCATCGCCGCCAGGAGATGCTCGGTTCCGACAAATCCATGGCGCCGCTCCGCCGCCAATTGGCGGGCGGCGGCGACGATCCGTTCGACGAGCGGTTCGCCGCTCATGCCGGCCGGGCTTCGTCGATCAGCATGATCGGGATGTCATCCTCGACCGGATAGGCCAGGCGACACGCCGCGCACACGAGCACCTGCTCGTCGGGGCGATACTCGAGGTCGCCCTTGCATTTGGGACAGACGAGGATCTCGAGCAGCTCTGGCGCGAGACTCATCGGGATGAACTCCTCGAGGAGGGGTCGGGGTAACCCAGCCGACTCAACAGGTCGCTGGACTGCCGCCACTTGGGCAGCACCTTGACCCACGTTTCCAGGTACACGCGACGGCCCATCAGTCCCTCGAGCCGCTTCCGGGCATGCTGGCCGATCGCCTTGATCGTCCGCCCTTGGCCCCCGATGAGAATCCGTTTCTGGGAATCGCGTTCGACGTACAGGGTCGCTCGAATGTACACGGGATCGGTCGTTTCCCGGAACTCCTCCACCTCGGCCGCAAAGGCGTATGGCAATTCGTCTTCCAGCAATTCGAAGGCGGCTTCCCGGAGGTACTCGGTGACGAAGAACCGGAGGGGCTGGGTCCCGAGATCGTCCGCCGGGTACTGCCACTCGCCCTCGGGCACGGCGGCCGCCAGGGCGGCCACCAACTCGGCCACCCCCTGGCCGGTCACGGCGGACACCGCCAGTTGGCCCGGCGGAATCCGGCCGGCTTCGACCAGGTCGGCCTTGGTGTAGGCCAGGAGGGTGGTCGGCGGCAACCGAACCCCGGCGGGCAGCAGGCTGGCCAGCGGAGGCGCGGGCGCTTCCGCGGCCGGGTGGAGGTGGAGCGCGACGTCCGCGGCCTCGAGGTCCCGGATGGCCATGTCGACCATCCGGCTCTGGAGCAGATACCCGGGGTCCAGGAGGCCGGGCAGATCGTGGAAGGCCAGCTGGACCTCGCCCTCGGTCCGGAGGCCCACGACCGGCATCCGGGTGGCCTGGGCCTTCGGACTCACCATGGCCAGGGGCTCACCCACGATGGCGTTGAGGAGCGAGGATTTGCCGACGTTCGGCCGGCCGGCCAGGGCCACTCGCCCGAAGCGCGTCATCCGGTCACGATGGCCAGATCGGCCCGACACGTTAGGTGACCTGCGATTCGATAAGTCATTGGCATGGAGGATAATGGAACCCTCGCCCCGACGCTCCTCCGGCGATTAGCTTGCACACCGATATGGGCTTGATCGGCACCTCGGCGGTCCTGGCCGCCCTCCAACTCGCGGCCGCGCCGCCGGCCCGGGCCCCGGATCCGTCGTTCGCCGCGACCATCGCGGCCCTGTCGGAGCCCGGCGGCGTCTTCTTCAGCGACAACC
>JAEUJH010000074.1 GCA_016794825.1 Gemmatimonadota bacterium | reverse complement strand
GTATCGGGTCCAGACGGACAGCGCCGGTCCGCGGGCATCGGTCGACTACACCGAAGGCCGGATTCCCTGATCATGCCTTACGCCCAGTCCCCCACTCGAGTTCTTCCCCGCTCGTCGTTCGCGGCGCTGGCGCCGATCCTGTTGGTAACCGCGGTGGCGACGGCCCAGACGCCGCCCGCCACTCGCCTGACGGCCGCGCTCGACTCGGCCGCGCGCTGGCACTTGGCCACGGCCCGCCTGGCGGGCCTGTCGGTGATGGTCGTCCGGGGGCAGGACACGCTCCTGGCCGGCTCCTACGGCATGGCCGACCTGGACCACCAGGTTCCCGTCGGGCCGGCGACCGTCTTTGCGCTCGGGTCCACCACCAAGCAGTTCACCGCCGCGGCCGTTCACCAATTGGCCGAGCAGGGCCGGCTCGACCTCGACGCCGACGTCCGCACCTATCTGCCGGAACTCGATACCAAGGGGCGGTCGATTCCCGTCTGGCGGCTGCTCGATCACACCTCGGGGCTGGCCGAGTACACCGCCCTGCCGGCCTTCGGCTCGCTCAGCGCCCTCTCGTTGCCTCGGGACACGATCATCCGGCTGATCAGCGCCGAACCGATCCGGTTCGAGCCCGGCACGGAGATGATCTACAACAACTCGGGATTCTTCCTGGCCGCGCTGATCGTGGCCCGGGTGAGCGGCCAGTCCTTCGAGTCGTATCTGGCCGATCGGATCTTCGGGCCGCTCGGCATGGCGGATTCGAGGTACTGCGACGAGCGCGCCCTGATCCCGCACCGGGCCCGTGGCTACCAGCAGGGCCGCGACGGCGGGTTCCTCAACGCGGGCAGCATCAACCACACGTGGCCCTACGGGGCCGGTTCGATCTGTGGCAGTACCCGCGACCTGGTTCGGTGGAATCTGGCCCTTCATGGCGGCCGGGTCCTTGGTCCCGCCGCCTATCGGCGCTTCATCACGCCGCGCCCGCTCGTCGACGGCTCGGCCATCCGGTACGCCAGCGGCCTGGCGGTGCACGAGGCCCACGGCCGGCGGACCATCGAGCACGGCGGCGCGATCACCGGCTTCTACTCGATGACGTACTTCTACCCCGACCGCGCCACGGTCATCTCGGTGGCGCAGAACTCCCAGGGGCTGCCGCCCGCCGCCCTGGCCGATTCCCTGGCCACCCTCGTCTTGGGCCCGCCGACCGACGGCGGGACCGCTCAGCCGGCCGACCTCAACGGCTTGGCGGGACGATTCGAGGGACGGCGGCGAGGGGGCACGTTGACGGCCACCGTGGCGATTTCCGACGGCCGTCTCCGGATTCGTCTCGGATCGGACTCGACCGACATCACACCTGTCTTCCGGGGCGACGACACCTGGGTGTCCGGCAGCCGACGATTTCGATTCGTGCGGACCGGCCGGACCGCTTCGGAGCTTCGGGTAGACCTCCTCTGGCGGCGAGGCGACATTTACAGCCACCTCCGCCTGCGGAGGCAGTCAACGCAGTAACCTCGGAGAATCCATGCGAAATCTGGCGCTCTGCCTCGCGCTCCTGACCGTTGCCTGCGGCCCTCGCGCCGCCACCGATCCCGATCGGGCCCGGTGGGACGAGCGCGCGGCGGCGGTAGTCATTACCCGGGACGACTGGGGCATTCCCCACATCAAGGGCAAGACGGACGCGGATGCCGTGTTCGGCCTGATCTACGCCCAGGCCGAGGACGACTTCAACCGGGTGGAGATGAACTACCTCAACGCCCTGGGGCGGACCGCCGAGGCCCTCGGCGAGGGCGAGATCTATCGTGACCTCCGGATGCGGCTCATCGTCGACCCCGACAGCATGAAGGCCCTCTACGCGAAGAGCCCCGCCTGGCTTCAGACCCTGATGACCGCCTGGGCCGACGGCCTCAACTACTTCCTGGCGACCCACCCGGAGGTCAAACCTCGGGTCCTCACTCGCTTCGAGCCGTGGATGGCGCTGCCGTTCAGCGAGGGAAGCATCGGGTGGGACATCGAGCAGGTATCGCTGGCCGATCTCGAGGCGTTCTACGGGAAGCAGCAACCGAAGCAGGTGGCCCTCGACCCCGGCGCCGTTCCCGCGGAGCCGACCGGGTCGAACGGGATCGCCCTGGCGCCGGCGGTCACTGCATCCGGCGCGGCCATGCTGCTCATCAATCCTCACACGTCGTTCTTCTTCCGGGCCGAAGTCCAGGTCCAGAGCGACGAAGGGCTCAACGCCTACGGCGCGGTGACGTGGGGCCAGTTCTTCGTCTATCAGGGGTTCAACGAGAAGGCCGGCTGGATGCATACCTCGAGCGGCGCGGACGCCGTCGACGAGTATGCCGAGACGATCGTCGAGACTCCGTCGGGACCGGCCTACCGCTACGGCACCGAGCAGCGCCCGGTGGTCGCCCAACCGGTGACGATCAAGTACCGGGCCGGCGACGCCATGGCCGAGAAGACCTTCACGGTCTATCACACCCACCACGGCCCGATCATCCGGGAGTCCGACGGGAAGTGGATTGCCGTCAAGCTGATGCGCGACCCCGTCACGGCCCTGACCCAGTCGTACCAGCGGACCAAGGCCACGGGCTACGACTCGTTCCGGGCCACGATGGACCTCCACACCAACTCGTCGAACAACACCGTCTACGCCGACGCCGAAGGCAACGTCGCCTACTTTCACGCCAACTTCATTCCGAAGCGGAACGCCGGTTTCGACTGGAGCAAGCCGGTGGACGGCAGCAACCCGGCCACGGAGTGGCTGGGGATCCACACGGTCGACGAGAGCCCGAACGTTCGCAACCCGGCCGTCGGTTGGATTCAGAACACCAACAACTGGCCGTACTCCGCCGCCGGACCCAACAGCCCCAAGGCGCGAGACTTCCCCGCCTACATGGACAGCGACGGCGAGAACCCGCGCGGCATCCACGCCATCCGGGTCCTGACGGGTCGCAAGGGCTTTACCCTCGACTCGCTGATCGCCGCCGCGTACGACCGGGACCTCCCGGCCTTCGACGATCTGATCCCCGCCCTCGTCGCGGCCCACCGCAGCACGCCCGCGGGCGCCCTCAAGACCAAGGTGGCCGAAGCCGTGGCGCTGCTGGACGGGTGGGACCGACGCTGGGGCGTCGAGTCGGTGCCGACCGCGGTGGCCGTGTACTGGGGGCTCGAACTGTGGCGCGCCGTCCGGGCGGAGGCCGAGTCGGAGGCGATGTCCGTCTATGAGTACATGGCCACCAAGACGACACCGACTCAGCGACTCGAGGCCTTGGCCGCGGCGATCGACCGGCTGACGGCCGATTTCGGCACGTGGAAGACCCCGTGGGGGGAGATCAACCGATTCCAGCGGCTGACCGGCGACATCGTCCAGCCGTTTGCCGACAGCGGGGCCAGCATTCCGGTGGGATTCACGTCGGCGCAGTGGGGTTCACTGGCCTCGTTCGGCGCGCGGACCTATCCCGGCACCAAGCGGATGTACGGGACGGGCGGCAACAGCTTCGTGGCAGTCGTCGAGTTCGGGCCGAAGGTCCGGGCCAAGGCCATTACCGCGGGCGGCGAGAGTGGGGACCCGGAGTCGCCGCACTTCAACGATCAGGCCGAGCGGTATGCGGCCGGGGCGCTCAGGGACGTGTACTTCTATCCCGACGACCTCGCGAAGCACACGAAGGAGACCTATCGGCCGGGCCAGCGGGCCGGGAGGCGCTGACGACCCTGGCGGTGACGCCCGCCGACCCGCGGGGGTATTCGGAGAAGCGGGCGCCCCTTGGCGCCCACCGATGACCGGATACCCCGACCGCGGATGTTCACCATGCGAACGTTCTCCACCGCCCTCTTGGTTGCCCTGACCCTCGGCGGCTGCGACACCGACTCCCTCGGCCCCGACGCCCGGATCAACGCCACCGTCAAGTTCGTGCCGATCGAGGGCGGGTGCTGGGTCCTCGAGACTCGGGGCGGCAAGCGGTATGAGCCGATTGGCCTGCCGGAAGCGTTGCGCCGGGACGGCACCCCCGTGTCGGTCGCCATCCGACTCCGACCCGACCTCGTCAGCATCTGCGCCGTCGGCGAGCTGGTCGACGTCGTCGCAATCCGAGAGCGGTAGCGACTCGTCTCAGGTCGTGCCGCCGCCGCATCCAGCGACGGCGGCACATTTCGGATCGAGGGGCACCAGCCCCAGCCGGACCAGTTCGGCGTTGACGGCCGCCAGATCCCTCGCCCACACCTCGGCCAGCCGGTCGGTGTACCCCTTCAACTCGTCGCTCAGGATCCGGAAGATCTCGGGCATGTTGGTCGTCGGCCGCCCATCGCCGCGCTCGGCCATCGACATCAGGTTGGCCAGCCGGTTGTTGACCCTGATCGGGAAGTTGAGCGGATCCTGGCCGCTCCGGTTCCGGACCTGGTAGATGTTCTCCTCGACGGCCGAGGCGTTGGCGGTCAGGGTGGCACCCAGGGTCTTGAGACGCTCGTCGGTCGTCTTCTTGAGCCGGTCGTCCAGTTGGGCCTTGACCCGGCGGATGGCGATGACCGCGTCGTTGGCCTCGGTCACCTTGTCGCGCACCCGGCGCGAAAAGGCATACTGCGCGTGGAGGTCGGCATCCGTCACGTCGGCGATCCGGGGGTTCCGGGCGATCCGGACCGGAGCCGAGACCGTTCGACCGTCGGCCACCAGCCGCGCCGTGTAGCGACCCGGCGGCAGCAGCGGCCCATTGGTGCCGGCACCCCAGAGGATCATCCCCGGAAACGTCGACGCCCCCTGCCCTCGAAGGTCCCACGCCATCCGATTGAGGCCGGCTGCGTGCGGGAGCGAGGGGCCGCGCCGCGACCGGGCCCCCGGCTCGGCGGCCGCGAGCGAATCGCGAACCGCCGGCGGCGTGGTGTCGGCCTCGAACGTCCGGAGGACGGCACCGGCGGAATCGAGGATCTCGAGCCGGGCGGCCTTGGCGGGGGCCGCGAGCCACCAGCTCAGGATCAGGCTCGGTCCGGAGCGGACCGCGGTGGGCGGCGTGAACATCGTCGCCGCCGCGGCGGCATGATCGGGGCCGGCCTGCCGGAGCGGCGCGATGTCGTCGAGCACCCAGAACCCGCGGCCGTGGGTGCCGATGACGAGTTCGTTGCCCTCGACGATCAGGTCGGCGACGGGAACGTCCGGCAGATTGAGGTTGAGCGACTGCCACGACGCCCCGTCATCGTACGACAGATAGACGCCGTGCTGCGTGGCGGCATACAGCATCCCGCGCCGGATCCGGTCCTCGCGCACGGCGTGGACATAGGCGTCGGGGCGGATCCCGGTCACGATCCGGGTCCAGGTCCGGCCGTAGTCGGCCGTCTTGAAGATGTTGGGCGCAAAGTCATCGAGCAGCGGTCGCCGCACCGAGACGTACGCGGCCCCGGAGTTGAACGCCGAGGCGTCGATCTGACTGACCCGGCCGAATTCGGGCATCCCGGGCGGGGTGACGTTGGTCCAGGTCTTCCCGCCGTCACGGGTGACGTGCACCAGCCCGTCGTCCGATCCGGTCCAGATCACGTTGAGATCCCGCTTGCCGGGTCCGACCGCGAAGATCGTCGCGTAGACCTCGGGACCGTTCATGTCGCCCGTGATGGGCCCGCCCGACTTCTCGAGGGTCTTGGGGTCGTGGCGGGTCAGGTCGCCACTCAGCCGAGCCCAGGTTTTCCCGCCGTCCCGCGTGGCCCACAGGCGCTGCGACGACACGTAGAGCGTCCGTTCGTCGACCGGCGAGAAGATGATCGGGAAGGTCCACTGCCACCGTTCCCGGATGTCCTTGGCCGGCTCGCCCGAATAGAACCAGGGATACGGGTTGACCTCGCGCGACGTCCCGAGCCGGCGGTTGAACTTGTCGACGTAGGCGCCGTTGTTGGTGCCGGAGTAGAAGATGTCCGGATCCCTCGGGTCCGGGGCGATGTACCCCGGTTCGCCACCGCCGGCCTCGTAGGACACCGCCATGCCGCCGGCCGTGATGTCACGGGTCGAATCGGTCCCGCTCCCGCCCCGGCGGCCGCCCGGCGACAGTCCGAAAGCGCCCCGGTTCCAGTCGAACGGAACGCACAGGGTGCTGTTGTCCTGCTGCGAGCCGCAGACGTGGTAGGGAATGTGCCGGGTGGTGATGGCGTGGTAGAACTGCTCGGTCGGGAAGTCCTGATCGGTCCACTTCGCCCCGGTGGTGGTCGACACCGCCCCGCCCCCGTCGTTGGCGACGACCAGGTGCGCCGGATCGTCCGGATCGATCCAGAGATCGTGGAAGTCGCCATGGGTCCCGTCGCCGACGCTGCGAAGGGTCTTGCCCCCGTCGGTCGACCGGAAGAGCGACGTGTTCTGGAGATACACCACGTCGGCGTTGCGCGGGTCCGCGATCACGTGGGTGTAGTAGAAGGCCCGCTGGCGGATCGAGCGGTTGTCGTTGATCAACGCCCAGGTGGTCCCGCCGTCCTCGCTCCGGAACAGGCCGCCCCGCTCGTGCTCGACCAGCGCGTAGACCCGGCGCGAATCGGCCCCCGACACGCTGACCCCGATCCGACCCACGACCCCGGCCGCGGGAAGCCCCGACGCCCGGGTAATCTCGGTCCACGTCTCGCCACCGTCGGTGCTCTTGAACAGCCCGCTGCCCGGGCCGCCGCTCGACATCTGGTACTCCTTGCGGTACGCCTCCCAGAGCGCCGCGTACATCACGTTGGGATCGTTCCGATCAATGGAGATGTCGATCGCGCCGGTGCGGTCGTCGCGGAACAGCACTCGGCGCCAGGTTCGACCGCCATCGGTCGATTTGAAGACCCCCCGCTCGTCGCTCGGCACGCTGTACTTCCCGAACGACGCGACGAAGACGATGTCCGGATTGCCCGGGTGGACCCGGATTTTCGAGATCCCGTGCGAATTCCGGAACCCGACATGAGTCCAGGTCTTGCCCGCGTCGGTGCTCTTGTAGACCCCGTCGCCGGGCATGATGTTGCCGCGGATGCAGGTCTCGCCGGTGCCCAGGTACACGATGTCCGGGTTCGACTCGCTCACCGCCACCGCGCCGACCGAGGCCGCGGTGATCTTCCCGTCGGTCACGGCTGCCCAGGTGTCGCCGCCGTCGACCGTCTTCCAGAGCCCGCCCCCCGTGGCGCCGAAGTAGGCCTCCTGCGGCCGGCCCTTCACGCCGGCGGCGGCGATCGACCGCCCGCCCCGGTCGGGGCCGATGTTGCGCCACCGAAACCCGGCCAGAAACCGGGGGTCGAGGGTCACGGGCTGAACCGCCGGGACCGCGGCTGCAGGCTGCCGTTGCGCCGCGAGTCGGACCGGAGCCAGGGACGCCATCCCGATGAACGCGGACGACACGAGGAGGAGTCGTGGTGTGGGCATGGGGCTTCGATTTGTTGGACGGGAGAAAGCCGGGAACGACCGGCGCCGGTTTCGAACCTAGCCTGGCACCCCAGCGGTCGCCAGACCGGTCGGACCTGGAGCGTTCGGGAATCGCCCCCGCAACCGATTTCAAGTCAATGACTTGGCTCGGCGATGACAATCCGCTGATGGGCCCGCTTCATCTTGTCGCCCATGTCAGACGTCATGGCCGGCACGGTCTTCCGGTTCGAGTGGCTCCGAAGCGTCTGGGGTGTTTCCTCCGCCCCATCGGCCGTCAGCCGAACCGCCTCATTTCCGCCAGCCCTCGACCCAAGCCTGGAGCCCGCCCACGATCCCGGCCGCGTACCCGGCGATTCCCTCCGGGGTCCGGAACAGGGCCTCGCGGGCAGGCATCGGGAGCGCGGTGGCCTCGATGAGCGCGGCCGGAAACCAGGTGGCCCGGAGCACGACCAGGTTCGACTGGATCGTGCCGTGGGGAACCTGGGCCAGGCCGACGGCCACGGAGTCGCGGAGCACCCGGGCCAGCGGGAGGGCGGTCGGTTCGAGCCAGTAGACCCGGGTCCCGTCGACGGAGGTCGGGGGCCGGCCGTCGCCCGGGGAGTTGAGGTGGATCGACACGAAGGCCTGCACGTCGGCGGCCTCGGCCACGGCGAGCCGCTGGTCGAGGGAAACCGGACCCGGGCCGGTGCGAGTGAGGATGGGCTTGGCGCCCAGTTGGCGAAGACGGTTGGCCGCTTCGATCGCGACGGCCAGAGCCACGGAATCCTCCCGCAAACCGGTCGGCCCGGTGGTGCCGAGTGGCGGATGGCCAGGGTCGAGCGCCACGACGAGCCCGGCCAGCCCCTTGGCCACCTTGGGCGGCGACCGCACTTCGAGGCGCATCCGACCGTCGCGCCAGCCGGCCCGCCAGCCGAGCGGTGTCTCGGCCAGCGTCGCGGCGACGACCACGCGCCCGTCGCCCAGATCGCGAATGGTGACCCGGCGGAGGAGACCCTTTGACGCCGTCACGACCGCGGGGTCGGCGGCGGCACCGAACAGCGTCCACCGCGCCTGGCGGTCGACGACCTCGATCTGGGAGACGAGCCGCTCCGACGCGACCAGCTCCACGACACCACCCCCGGCCACCCCGACCAGCCGAGCACCTCCAACGCGAAGCCTTGGAGCCGACGGGCTGGCGACCGGTTCGGTGTCTTCCCGCACCACCCACACCGATGTCCCCTTGGCCAAGCCGAGCCGAACGAACGGGCCTGCCTCGGCCTCGACCGGCAAGCGGACTCCCTGCGGCAGGGGCACCGCCAGATCGCCGCCGGGCGTCCACCGCGAGTAGATCGGGCGCTCCTGGGTGGCTCGATCGAGCGTGTCGTCGGGCAACCGCCGCAACCGGACCCACCCGCTGGCCCGCCGGACCGGCGGACTCGGCGGGGCCGCCGAATCGGTGGTCCTGGTGACCCGAATCACCCGGCGGATCACCGAGTCGCCGCGGCGCGCCTCCAGTTCGAGGGCGGCCGGGTCGGGCGACAGCGGCACGAACGCCGAGAACGCGCCGTTAGGCCAGACCCGGATCGACCGCCCGTTGACCCGCAGCCTGGCTCGACCGGTGCCGACCGTGCCCCAGAGCGAAATCGAATCGGTGACCGCCACCGGCGCCGCGGTCGGGTACCTGACCTCCAGCGCCAGCGGCCCGTCGACGGCGGGGACCTCCGGATCGCCGCCGCAGCCGGCCGCCACGACGAGGGTCAGGAGGGCGCCAGGCACCGTGATCCGGCGGGTGCGCAGGTCGCTGATCTTCGGGGTCATCGGACTGCTGGTCATCGGGCTGCTGGTGCTCCTCGAGGTCGCGCGAACCTGGTTCCGTTATCGGCCCCTGGTCGCGGCATTGGCCGATTCCGCCCCCGCGACGACCGCGTATATGACCCGCCGGGCTCGTGAAGGCAAGCCCGTGGTGTCGCGTGCCTGGGTACCGCTCGACTCGCTGCCGGCGGCGGTCGTCTGCGCCGTGGTCGGCTCGGAGAACGCCAACTTCTTCCGGCAGGGCGCCCTCGATTGGACCAATCAGCGGGAACTGTTCAACCGACTGCTCCACGGCGATCTGTCCCGGGGCGCCAGCGGCATCCCGCAGCAACTGGCGCGCAACCTGTTCCTGAGCCCCGATCGGACCGCCACCCGAAAGCTGCGCGAGTATGTCCTGGCATTCCAGGTGTCGGCCCTGCTGACCAAACATCGCCAGCTGGAACTCTACCTCAATCTGGTCGAATGGGGCGACGGGACCTGGGGGGTGGCCGCCGGCAGTCAGACCCTGTTCGGACGAGCCCCGGACCAGCTGACCCCGACCGAGAGCATCCTCCTCGCCAACGTTCTCCCGGCGCCCTCGCGCGGGCTCCAGTTTCCACTGAGCCCGCGCCGCCGGGCCAAGATGATCCGGGTGGCCGACATGCTGTGGCGGACGACCGCCCTCGACGGCGTGACCAGTTCGGCCACCGCCGCCCGGATCCGCCGCCTCGGCGAGTTCGTCGATCAGGGCATGAGTCCGGCGGAAGCGCTCGCGGCCGCCACCGTCGAGATGGGTCCCGAGCGGGTGGTCGACTTCAACCTCCCGTTCGACCCGGCCGGTCGGCCGATTCGCTGCATGCCGGGCCGGCGCGGCGTTCGCTGACCGGACCCCACGGCTCGACGATTCAGGTGCTTCGAAGGGAGGGAGGCTCGGCTCGCGACCGTTTCGGATCGCGAGCCGAACCCGTTTTGAGGCAGGGTTGGTCAGCTGCCGCCGAGTCGCTCGTTGGCCGGGAGCGGCAGGCAGGTGGTGGAGCCGTAGGGAACCCCGTTCTGATCGTTCCCGACCTTCCACGGAATGTTGTAACGGAGCAGGTCGTTCAGGCGGTGACCTCCCTCCATGAACAGCTCCCGGTTCCGTTCGTCGAGCACCAGCGTCCGGATCGACGCGGCATCGGTCGGACCGGTGTACTGCGGCAGGTTGAGCTGGGTCCGCCGAGCGTTGATGATCCCGGCCGCGGCGGTACCCCCGAGCGCCTCGGCCCGGATCAGCTGAGCCTCCACGTAGCTCGCGAGCCGCATCGCCGCCGACCGCGAGGTGTTCTTGTTCGTCACCACGAACAGCCGGGTGACGCCGTCGAACGCAAACTCCGGCAGGCCCACCGTCGGCCCCGCCGCCACCTGGACCCGCGGATCGGCCACCGCGCCGACCGTCAGGTTCCGGAACTCGGGCGCCACCGAGGAGTTCCCCAGTTCCGCCATCGCGTACCAGGCGTCGTTCCACCGCGTTTGAGCGTCGACGCTCCGGGTGACGTTGAACTCCCAGCCGGGCGTGACCAGCGCCGCGTCGGCGGCCGCACCGGTCAGGTTGCCGCGCCCGAGCCGGACGCGGGCCCGACCGACCGAGGCCAGGTTGAAGAGCTCCGACTTGACGTCGCCCGCGGGCAGGCCGTTCACCAGGGTCAGGGCCGCGTCGAACTTCTGCTCCGCGACGGCCAGCACCTGGGCGGGCGTGAGGATCGTGGGATCCTCGTCGAACCGCATGGCGCAGAACCCTTCGCCGAGGAGGGTGTAGGCGTAGGCACCGAAGGTGGCCACCCGGGCCCGGAGTGGCGCCAGCGCGGTCTTCGCGTCGGCGTCGGTCCAGGTCGTCAGGCGGGCCAGGATGCCGTCAGCCTGGAACCGGGCGGTCTGCAGCGGGGTGTAGGCCCCGTAGAAACCGATGCACCCGGTCTGCTCGTTGCTGGTGTCGGTGTCCGGAATCTGCCGGGTTCCCCAGTTCTTGGCGGTGAGGTTGCCCGACGCGCCAAGGAACTGGTCGGAAATGGTGGCGGTGGAGTTGACGTAGTTGCTGTAGGCGCACTCGAAGTCGGCCACCACGCTGGCGGCCAGGGTCGGCGCGGTGGTCGGGTCGTCGAGCAGTTCGCTCGGGATCCGGCCGGGCAGTTCGACGTCGAGGACGTCGCTGCAGGCGCCGGCCGCGAACACGACGAGGGCGGCGCCGAGGAGTCGACGGATGGATGAGGTCATGGCGTTAGGCATCCTCGGTTAGAACGACAGCCGCACGGTGGCCAGGAACCTGGTGTACTGGGGCCAGGACTCCTGGTTGTAACCGTTGGTCAGGTTGGGGTCGTTGTAGAAGCCGGCGTTGTTGGCCCGCACTTCCGGGTCGACGGTCCGGGTCCCGAAGGTCCCCTGCTGGGCCCGCCATAGGGTGGCCAGGTTGGCGCCGGTCAGGGTCATCGAGCCGCGGCTGGCGCCGAGGATCCGGGCCAACCCGCGGGGAAACTCGTACGTCAGCGAGACGTTCCGGAGCTTCCCGAACCCGGCCTTGATCATCCCGGTGGCAAAGAGCTGATCGGCGACCTGGGTCTGATAGGCCACCAGCACCGGGTCGGTCCGCTCGACCGCCGCCCGGCTGTTGTTGAAGAAGACGTGGGCCGCGGCCAGGTTGCCGTCACCCATCCAGTGGCCGCCCTGGAACTCCGCGACGCCGACCAGCCGCCACCGCTTCCAGGTCACGTCGGCGCTCAGCGCGCTGAGCCAGGTCGGGGTCGGCTGGCCGTAGTAGATGAGCGGCGCGCTGGCGCAGGGCACCGTCGTCCCGTCGCCGTTGCCGAAGTTGGTCCCGCCCTCGCACAGCACGTTGGTCACCTGCCCCGGCGCCGTCAGCGTGGCCGACACCACCCGCTTGAAGAAGAACGAACCCATCGCGAAGCCGGTCAGGTTGTACGACCCGGTGGACTGCCCGATCCCGGTGTTCGGAATCGGGGTCTCCTGGCCCAGGTCGTCGATCCGGTTCTTGTTGGTGGCCAGGGTGCCCCGGAGGTTGACCCGGAACTCCGGCCGACTGATCAGCGACCCGTCGAGCGCGAGTTCGAGGCCGCGGTTGGTGAACTGGCCGATGTTGATGAACTGATTGCCGGGAAATCCGCTCGAGGGCGAGATCAGCCGCGACAGGATCCCGTCCTGGGTCACCTTGTCGTAGTAGGTGACTTCGAGCGAGACCCGGTCCTTGAAGAGGCCGGCGTCGAACCCGAACTCGACTTCCCGGGTCACCTCCGGCTTGAGGTCCGGATTGCCGACGTTGAGCGGGGTCACCGTCGGGGTGCCACCGCTCCCGACCGACGGTCCGTAGGTCTGGACCGCGGCAAAGGCGTTGGGCTGCTGGCCGGCCTTGCCCCAGGCGCCCCGCAGCTTGAGCGCCGACACCAGGGACGAACCGGAGAAGAACGGCTCCTCCGAGAGCACCCACGACGCGCTCACCTTCGGATAGACCACGAAGTCGTAGTTGGTCCCGAAGGCGCTGTTGTCGTCGCCCCGGACCGCGCCGGTCAGGAAGAACCGGTTCTTCCAGGCCAGCTGCTCCTGGAGATACACGCCCACCGTCTTGTTCTCGAGATTGAAGTTGGGGTCTTCGAACCCCTGGCGGACGCCCCCGCCGCTCACCGTGTTGACGCCCCGGATCGGGAACGCCTCGCCCTGCCCCGAGATCTGGGCGAAGTGCTTCCGATAGTACTGCATCCCCGCCGACGACTGGGCCGTCAGGTTCCGACCGATGGTCGTCGTGGCGGTGGCCGAGTAGTCGAGGGTGACGAACGCGGAACGATCGTTGGCCACGAACTTGGCGCCCTGCGGGAAGCCGAAACCGGCATTGCTGCCCCGGGGGTAGTAGTTGGACGACTCGTCGTTGGTAAAGTCGCCACCCAGGGTCAGCCGATGGTTGAGCCACCCCACGGGCCGATGCGTCAGCGTCAATCCGACCCGGCTCCGATCGATGTTGTCGAGGCCTTCGATTTCCTCGAAGGCTTCGGGCGTGACGCCCGCCAGGTAGCCCCGGCCGGCGTCGTTGGGGCCGAGTCCGGTTCCGTCCTGGCAGGAGCTGTTGGCGCAGGCCCACACCATATAGGTGGTGACGGGCTGGGTGGCCGAGGCCGACCGGGTCTTCGACCGAGTGTACCCGAGGTTGAGGTCAACCTTGAACTTTTCGCCGGCGGAGTAGCTCAGGTTGCCGGTGGCGTTGAACTTGTTCTGCCAGTTGTAGCTGACGATGCCTTCGTCGCGGTCGTAGCTGCCGCTGAAGAAGTACCGGATCGCGTCGGTGCCCCCCTGGATCGACAGCGTGCCGCCGAGCGGCACCCCGGTCTGGAACGGGGAACCGAAGCCGAGGCGCTCGTCGTTCTCGATCAGGTTGAGGCGCTGGATGGCGCCCTGGCCGTCGCGGTAGTAGACGCCCTCGTACACCTTGGCCGGATTCCGGAGCCAGTTGGCGCCGGCTCGGAACTCGGTGCTCCAGGTGGGGCGGCCGGAGGCGCCCCGCTTGGTGATGATCTGGATGACCCCGTTGGACGCCTCGGTGCCGTAGAGCGTCGCGGCCGACGGGCCCTTGAGGACCTGGATCGACTCGATGTCGTTCGGGTCGAGGTCGTTGATGCGCGACGGCCGATCGCCCCCGCCCGCGAAGCCGACGCTGTTCGACCCGGCGGTGTTGTCCGACCGCACGCCGTCGATGAAGATGATCGGCTCGGAACTCAGGCTCAGCGAACTGACGCCGCGGATCCGGGTCACCCCACCGGTCCCGACCTGGCCGCTGGCCCGCTGGATCTGGACGCCCGGCACCGCCACCGACAGCGCCTCCTGCACCCCCTTGCTGGGCGCCACCTGCTGGGTGGCGGCCAGGTCGAGCACGCCGACCACGTTACCCAAGGCCCGCTTCTGGGTCTCGCCGGCGGTCCCGGTCACCACCAACTCGTCGAGTTTGAGCGGGGTTTCCGTCAGGGCAATGGCCAGGTCGGTGGCCCCGACGGTGGCCGACCGGGTCAGCGGCTGGTAGCCGATCCGGGTCACGATCAGGTTGACGGTCGTGCCGGTCAGACCGCTGACCGTGAACTGGCCCCGGATGTTGGTCCGCGTCGCGGTGGTTGCCCCCTCGGCCCGGACCTGCACCTCCGCGAGCGGGCGTCCGGTTCTGACGTCGGTGACCACTCCACTGACGGAACCGGCCTGCGCGGCCGCCCTCGGCGCGAGGAACGCGCCCAGGGCCGCGGCGACGAGCCCGAGTCGGGCCAGTCGGCGGACGGCGGAGTGCACTGGTGCAGCTGCGGTGAATGACACGTGGCCCGCTTCCCTTCGTTGCCTGAGGATGGAAATGGAGTCGCGGCTGCCGGCGCTGGCGGCGGTCGCGAAGGGTCGCTCGGCAATCCGTACGGCGACGATGGGGGCGAGGTTGCGGGGTTTCGAGACAGAACCGGCCCCGTCGCCTAACGACGGGGCCGGTCGAGGTGCGGATGTGTCGGGTGAGCTACATCGCGTGTGTCGGAGTGAC
Organism: Gemmatimonadota bacterium; assembly: GCA_016794825.1. Lineage (GTDB taxonomy): Bacteria > Gemmatimonadota > Gemmatimonadetes > Gemmatimonadales > GWC2-71-9 > SHZU01. The sequence goes on along the minus strand of JAEUJH010000074.1, from coordinate 12,331 downwards.
GCGCGCTCCGGCCAAAAGACCGCTCAGCGCCGGGCCACCGGCTCGAGCCGGAGGATGGCCGAGGGCTTCTGGGAGTCGTCGATGGCCAGGTAGAGGTAGCCATCCGGGCCCTGCCGCACGTCGCGGATCCGGCCGTGATGACGGTAGAGCACTTCGGCCAGTTCGGCCTTCTGACCCGAAAAGACGATCCGGCCGAGCTGCTCGCCACTCATTCCGCCGACGAACGCGCTCCCCTTCCAGTTCGGGAACTTGTCACCGGTGTAGAAGGCGATCCCCGAAATCCCGATCGACGGCACCCACACCACCACCGGCTGTTCCATCCCCGCGCCGTGGGTCCCGGCGTGGATCGCCTTGCCGCTCCCGTAGTTGACGCCGAACCCGATGACCGGCCAGCCGTAGTTCAACCCGGGCCGGATCCAGTTGAGTTCGTCGCCACCCTGGGGGCCGTGCTCGGTGGCCCAGACGTCGCCCGTTTCGGGGTGAATCGCGAGGGCCTGCGGATTCCGGTGCCCGTAGCTCCAGATCTCGGGCCGGGCGCCTTCCTTCCCGACGAAGGGATTGTCGGTCGGCACCCGCCCGTCCTCATGGAGACGGATGACCTTGCCGTGGTGATTGGCCAGGCTCTGGGCCGGGTGGGCCGGCAGGTCGCCGGCGGGCGGCACCATCCGGTCGCCCACGGTAATGAAGAGGTGGCCCTTGCCGTCGAACGCCAGGCGCGATCCGAAATGGCCCGGGGCGCCGCGACTCACCGCCACGAAGATGTCCTGCACCCCGGTCAGCTTGTCGCCCTCGAACTTGCCGCGGGCCACGGCCGTGGTGGCGGCCCCGCTGTCGTTGACGGGCTTGGAGTAGCTCAGGTACACGAGCCGGTTGGTCGCGAACTCGGGGTGGAGTACCACGTCGAGCAATCCGCCCTGGCCGCGCGACACCACCGCCGGCACCCCGTCGACCGGGGTCGGCAGCAGCTTGCCGTTCCGGACGATCCGGAGCCGGCCCGCCTTTTCGGTCACCAGCATGTCGCCGCCGGGCAGGAACGCCATCGACCACGGATTGACCAGCCCGTCGACTACGGTCACGACCCGGAAGTCGTGCTGCGCCGAGCGCTCGGTGGTCTGGGCGGCCAGCGGGCCACTGAAAGCCGCCATCAGGGCGGCCGCGAGAATCGGTCGGTTCATGAGTATGTCGTCTCCGTCGGAACGGGCGCCGGGGTCCGGCGCCAATGGGCCTGAAGGGTACTCGGGCGGCTCGGCGATGTCATCCCGAGGGGCCCGGCCACCCCCACCTTTTCCCCGGAGCGCGGGGCGATAGCTTTCAGACATGTCGAACAAACCCGAAGATCCGCCCGAGGATCCGAATCTCGCCGCCTTCCGCGCGATCCTCGCCAAGAAGAAGGCGGCCAACGCCCCGTCCACCGGCCCGGCCATGGGCGGGAACAAGGCCAAGCCCCAGAAGCCCCGCCCCAAGGACCGGATTCGGCGGCGCCCGTAGCGGGCCGCGATCGGGGCCGGCGACGAACGCCCCAGGGGGTCCCGAAACCGCCCCCCGGCGGCACCCGTACGTCCAGCCACCGCAAGGAGAGACGATGCGAATCTTCCTGACGTCGATCGGCGCATGCCTGACCCTGATCGCCGCCGTGCCCTCCGCCGCCGCCCAGGCCACCGCCGACCGCGACGGCGTCCGCCGGGCCGTCCTCGACTACGTGGAGGGCTTCTACGAGGGCGACACCACCAAGTTCCTCCGCAGCGTCCGGCCGGAGGTCGACAAGTTCGGCTTCTGGAAGAACGACCAGGGCAAGTACCAGAGCGACGGCTTTCCGTGGCCGCGGTTCTTCGAGTTTGCCCGGCGGGTGCGCGAGGGCAAGACCAAGACCCCGCCTAACGCTCCGAAGGAAGTGACCATCTTCGAGGTCCAGGACCAGACCGCCGCCGCCAAGGTCCGGGCCTACTGGGGCACCGACTACTTCCTCCTGGCCCGCTACGACGGCCGCTGGATGATCCGCCACGTGCTCTGGCAGGATCCGCCCGCCAAGCCCTGACCGACCCGGGCTCCTCCGTCACGGCACCAGCCGGACGAGGAGCCCGTTGCCGGCCACCTGCCGACCGTCGTCCAGCGTCGCCGCCGGGATCAGCCGGTACTCGCCCGGCGGCGCGAGCCGGGGATCGAACCGGACCGTGGCGACGAAATCCTGAGCCGGCCGCGCGGTGCGATCGTCGGCGATCAGCATGGCGCCCCCTCGAATGTCGTCGAGCGACAGGGTGACGCGAACCACTCGGCGGCAGGCGTAGCCGCCGGCCGGGACCCCGATCGCGATGTCCACGGCCTCACCCAGAGCATCCAGCCTCGCGACCGCGCCGGTCGCCGTAACCGTGACCGTTCGAATCGCGATCGCCGTCCCCGCCTCCACCACCGACACCCGGGCCCGGGCCACCGCCGTCGAGTCGGCCACGGCCCGGGCGTCGACCCCGAACGGCGTGGCGGGGTAGCACGCCGTCACGACCCCATCGTCCGACACCGTTGCGGCCGACGGCGGGGTTACGGACCACCGGACCGGAACCGGCCCGCCCCCGCCGGGGCGAACGGCCCGGAATTGGAGGGAAGCCCCGATCACCAGCGTCGCCAGGGCGGGCTCCACCGCCAGACTCGGCGACACGACCCGGAGGATCGCGACGCCGGTCCGGGTCTGGCCACTTGGAGTCGTTCCCCGGGCGCGAATCGCGACCGTACCGGCACGGATGCCGATGACGAGGCCGGTCGCCGATACCGCGGCGATCATCGGATCATTCCCCTCCCACGCCCAGGACGTCACCGTGTCGGCGCTCGGCACGCACCCGGCCGTGGCGCTCACCGTCATCCGAACGGAGTCTCCAACCGGAAGATCGACGTTGTCGGGCGCGACGGTGACCGAGACAATCGAGGGACAGGGCATGGAGGGAGGCGGCGGCGGGACGAGGTCGGGGTTGTCCACCAGGTTGCATCCCGCCACCCCGATGGCCAGAGCCCCGACGAGGGAAAGGAGGTCGACACGACGGCGCCGCATCTCAGAAGCCTAGGCCCAGCGCCTCCCGGACGATGTGACCGGGATCACGGACCGTCTTTTCCCGTCAGCGGACCGGCCGGCCGTCCCGATACGGAATGATCCCCTTGTTGACGCTGTTGAGGAGGAGCAGGCCCCCCGGCCGACCGTACCGCGTCATCAGGTCGATCATCATCGCGGCCTCGCCGTCCCACGGGTAGCCGAACACCACGTCGAAGTCCTCGAGCGGACGCCCGAGTTCCAGGTAGGCCGAGCGTCCGCTCCCCACCGTGCCGGTCCGCCCGTCGCCGTCCGCCGGCTGCCACCGGTAGCCCGTCGGCAGAAAACTCCCCGCCACGAACCGGGCCCCCGACTCGTACCGGGTCGCGAGTTTCCGGGCGGTGTCGACCAGACTGGAGTCGAGTTCCACGCCCCACGCCTCGAACCCGAGGAGGTCGGCCATGATGGTGATGACGCCGGTGGCCGAGCCCCATTCGAGAAACCGGAGGCCGGGACCCCGATGGGGGAGCAGCGCGGCCAGCACCTGGGGATAGTCGGTCGCGACGAAGGGATGGAACCGCTTGCCCCGGACGTCGGTATCGAACCGATCCCAGAGGGCCCAGCCTTCCTCGCACAGCGCGTCGAGCCGAACCCGGAGCGGGCCGTCGATGGGGTAAGGTGTCGTGAGGCCCTCCAGGGGTGACGGTGACGGACGCGAAACCTAAGGTAAGCACCCGGGCCGGGGCCCGCCCCACCCGACTAGATTGCATCACCATCCCCGCCCGTCCCGGACCCCGAGATTCGCCATGGCCCAGTCGAGCCGCTCCGTCCTGTCGTTAGGCACCCTCGCGATCGTCGCCGCCCTCGCCGGCGGCCAGACGCCGCTGACCGCCCAGCTGCCCTGGCCGGACGCGGCGTACCTCAAGGCCCACTACGCCAAGCGCGAGGTCACCATCCCGATGCGCGACGGCGTCGGGCTCCACACGGTCATCTACTCGCCCAAGGACCGACCCGGCCCCCATCCGATCCTGCTGACCCGGACCCCCTACAGCGCCGGCCCCTACGGCCCGGACGGCTACCCCCGGTACCTCGGCCCCGGCCCCGGTTTCGCCGCGTCCGGATACCACTTCGTCAGTCAGGACGTTCGGGGCCGCTATCGGTCGGAGGGCCAGTTCGTCCACATGACCCCGAACCGCACCGACAAACGAACCCCGCGCGACGTCGACGAATCCACCGATACCTGGGACACGATCGACTGGCTGGTCAAGAACATGCCGGCCAACAACGGGCGAGTCGGGCTCTGGGGCATTTCGTACGGCGGGTTCTTCGCGGCCGAGGGCCTGATCGACGCCCACCCGGCGCTCAAGGCGGTGTCGCCCCAGGCGCCCCAGGCCGACTGGTTCATGGGCGACGATACCCACCACAACGGCGCCTTCTTCCTGACCTCGACCTTCAACTTCATGGCCTGGTGCGGCCGCCGCGGTTCGGGGACCTCGATGTCCTGCGGCAAGGGCTTCGACTTCGGAACCGACGACGGGTATCGCTTCTTCCTCGAGCTGGGCCCGTTGGCCAACGCCGAACGCCGCTACTTCAAGGGCGAATCGCCGGGTTGGACCGACATGATGGAGCACGGCACCTACGACGAGTTCTGGAAGGCCCGCAACATCCTGCCCCACCTCCAGAACGTCCGGCCGGCGGTGCTCACGGTGGGCGGCTGGTACGACGCCAACAACTTCTACGGCGCCATCAAGGTATTCGAGGCCATCGACCGCCAGAGCCCCGGCACCGACAACGCCATCGTGATCGGCCCCTGGTCCCACGGCCAGTGGGCCCGCGACCCCGGGCGTTCGCTCGCCAAACTCGACTTCGGCGCCAACACCTCCGAGCGGTACCACGAGCGGATCCTGCTCCCGTTCTTCGAGGGCCACCTCAAGGGCAACGGCTGGCCGGGCCACCCGAAGGCCTGGGTGTTCGAGACGGGCACCAATCAGTGGCGCACGTTCGATGTCTGGCCCCCGAAGGAGAGTTCGCCCCGGTCGATCTACCTGGCCGGCGGACGGAGCCTGTCGCTCACGCCCCCGTCGTCGGCGGATCGGGGGGTCGAGGAATGGACCTCCGACCCGGCCAATCCGGTTCCGTTCGTCGGCGCCAAGAGCACCGACATGGATCCGGACTACATGGCGCAGGATCAGCGGTTTGCGGTCGACCGCCCGGACGTGGTGGCCTATCGCGGCGAGGCGTTGACGGAACCCCTCACCATTGCCGGCGCGGTGACACCGGAACTGTACGTGTCGTCGACCGGCACCGATGGCGACTGGGTGGTCAAGCTGATCGACGTCCACCCCGACGGCTTCCAGGAACTGGTCCGGGGCGACGTGGTTCGGGCCAAATTCCGCGCCAGCTTCGAGAAGCCCGAGCCGCTCACGCCCGGCCAGGTCACCCGGATCGAGTTCACCATGCCGGACGTGTTCCATACCTTCCGGCCGGGCCACCGGCTGATGGTCCAGGTGCAGGGCAGCTGGTTCCCGCTGGTGGACCGGAACCCACAGACCTTCGTCGACATCTACCGAGCCACCGAGGCGGACTTCCGGGCCGCGACCCAGCGGGTTCACCGCGGGCCCGAGGCGCGGTCCCGGATCGTGGTCAACGCGCTCGGCGGCCGGCCGATCCCCTGACGCCAGGCCGCCAAGCGGACGCCGAAGGTGCTTGCCGCGGTCAGCATCGGCTCGCGCCTCGGTCCGGCGCCGACCGAACGGCCGCCTATCGGAGCCAGGAGGGCCGGAACAGCAGCACCAGCCCGAGCCCCGTCAGGACGGAGCCGCTCACCAGATTGAGCCGGCGGCCGGCCCGTTCCTGGAGCCGCTTTCGGGAGAGCGTCGTGACGACGACCCCGAGGACGATCGCGTCGTCGAGAACGTAGGCAAGGATGTAGATCGCCAGGTTGCCGTAGTACTCCACCCGGCTCAGGTCGCGGGTGGCAAGCACCTGGGTGTAGACCGCCGGGATCCCGGCGGTGCAAAGCAACTCCACCACGTTGACCAGCACCGACAACATCGCCACCGCGATCAGCGCCCCGGGCAAGTTTTCGGCGGTGATGATCCGACGGGCCCGGTCCTGAAGTCGGGGCTTGGCCGACTCCGGAATCGCCAGCGACGGGCCCCGACCCGGGACGAATCCGTCCTTCAGATGAAACCCGCCCGCCAGCACCGCCGCTCCGCCAAGGAACGCCTGCAACGGCCGGGAAACCCCGACCAGCAGAAACAACTCCAGCCAGGCCGCGATGAAGGCGAAGTAGAGCAACCCGCCAACCGCCACGAAGGTCCCGCCGAGCAACAGCATCTTCCGCCGATCCCGGAGCGTCACCAGGAGCGTCAAGACGTAGAGCAGAGCCCACATGGCGCACGGATTGACGCCGTCGACGAAACCGAGGGCAAAACTGAATGCGGGGAGCCCAAGCCGATCGGCGCTGACCCGCCCGACGAGAGGAAGGCGGACCGCCCCACTATCCGCCGGCGCGGTCAGCGCGCGTCGGACAGCCGCCTCGGTCCGCCCGTCCGCGTCCCAACCGATGATCAACTGGCCCCGGACGTGGAACGCCGGCACGCCGACGGTGGTGATCCCGCTGGCCCGGGCCAGGCCGATCAGGCGTTCCCGGGCGGCCGGGACCTCGGCCACGTCCACCATGACGATCGTGAGATCGGGGCGCTCGCCCCGCAGTCGTTCGACGAAGGGCTTGGCGGCGGCGCAGTGGGGGCACCCCCAACTGACGAAGACCTCGAGGGTGTCCGTCGGGGATACCGGCGGCAGGAGGACCGCGCCCAGCAACCCGACCAGGCCGACGATGAATCCCATACCCCATCATCGGGACCCGGGGGACAAGAGTCCGTGAGGAACCCGTGAAGGCCCCTACCGCCGCGCCGCCCGGAAGAACAGGACTCCCCCGGCCGACGTGCCGACAACCAGCTCGGGCCGGCCATCGCCGTCGAGGTCCCCCCCGCTCGGCGCGACCAGGACCGGGACCTCGACCCGGAAGGTCGAATCGACTGCGAAGGCCGCGGCGGTCCGACTTCCACGGTTTCGGAACAAAGTGAGCCCCTGGTCGTCGGAGCCCACCAGGAGATCGAGGTCCCCGTCGCCGTCGAGATCGATCAGCGAGGGAGCGCTCCGGCGCCCGACGTCGATCCCGTCGAACGTATCCGACACGAGGACGAAGCGCGGCGCGGAGACGGTCCCGTCATTGCGATAGTAGTTGAGCGCCCCGGATGCCTCGCCGATCAGCAGGTCGAGATCGCCGTCGCCGTCGAGGTCGCCGAGCGTCGGCGTGGTGTTGCTGCCCCGGGTGATCGTCACCAGGGCCGAGTCGGCCTCGGTCCAGCGGACGGGACCGTCGCCCCGATGCCACGCGACCCGGGCGCCGTACGAACCCATCAGCACGTCGAGCCGTCCATCACCGTCGAGGTCGCCCCACGCCGGAGCCAGGTGGTATCGGCCCCGGAACGGGAGCGGCCCTCGCATCCGGAGCGCCGGCGCCTTGGCCGACCCGACGTTCTCGAACCAGTAGACCCGCGACGTGGCCCGTTCGAACGGCTCGATCTTGTTGGCCACCACCAGATCGAGATCGCCGTCCCGATCGAGGTCGACGAGCGACGGCATCGTCTCGCTGCCCAGTTCGATCATCGGAAGCAGCTGGTCGGTCCGGTGAACCCACCCCCCGGCGGCGGTGCGGGTCAAGTAATGGAGATTGGCAATGGTGGTCTTGATCGGGTCGTACGATCCACCCAGAACCCCCATCACCAGGTCGAGCTTGCGGTCGCCGTCGAGATCGGCAAAGGCCGGCGCGTTGTATCCGCTGGTCAGGAGAGGCGCGTCGGGCGGGAATCGCACCGGTTCCTGGCGCAGACGGGGGTCACGACACGAGCCCGTGTTCTCGAACAGCAGGAGCCCCGCCTCGAAGAAGTCGCCCCAGAACAGGTCGAGATCGCCGTCGTCGTCGTAATCGACCAGGGCCATCGTGTTGGCGCCGTGCTTGCTACCCTGCCCGGTGATGATCTCGAGGTTCTGGAACCGATCGGTGATCAGACGAAACGCCGGCGCGGCGGCGCGGGGGTCGACGATTTCGTAATGAAGGATGGTACCCTGAATCCGACCGATCAGCAGGTCAACCTTGCCATTGCAGTCGAGGTCGACGAACTGCGCGATGTTCTGGCGGTCGGCGAAGATGACGCGGCCGGCGTCGTCCCGCAGGGTGTCCGGTACCGCGACGTATCGGGCCGCGGTGCGGGTCCCCATGTTCCGCCAGGTGCGGATATAGCTGTTCGGCCACTCGGCGAACAGATCGAGATCACCGTCGCCATCGAAATCGACGAAGCGCGACCATTCGCCGACGTCGATCCGGTGGTAGAAGTCGGTGCCGAAGCGGAACCGGGGCAGCCCCTGAGGGCGATCGCCCTCCCGGAGCAACAGCATCATCCGGCCGCCGTATTCCTGGACGATCAGGTCATCGTCCCCGTCGCCATCGAAATCCGCCAGCTGCGGCCGGGGAATGTTGACCCCGCCGAGGAACGGCAGATCGAGGGCGTGGCCGAGCGAATCCGACACCGGAAAGGGGGCGACTTCGCGGCGCCACGGTCCCGACGTCTCCGCGGCCGGGTCGGGAACCGCCGCCGGGCCGCCGCCGGCGCAGCCGACCAGCCCCACGAGGACGGCGAGTCGGACGGCCGGATTCACCGACAGCTGGCGGGAGTCGACGGCGGGGTTCGCGGCGCCGCGATGCCGAGACCCGCCGCGTAGTTCCCGACCGGAAGTACGACTTCCGCGGTTCGGGTCGGAATGCAGATGGCCACGAGCGTGCCCTTGGCGGTGGCTTTGTGGCCCTCGTGGTCGTGCGCCCCTCCGGATTGGTGCCGGTTGCTCACGAAGAGGTACCGCCCGTCGGCCGACAGCGCGACCCCGTGCGGTTGACCGAACCCGGGAGACTCGATGATGCCAGCGACGGACCACGTCCCGACATCGACCGCGGTCACCACGTTGGCCTCGAGATTGGTGACGAACAGGGTCCGACCGTCATGAGTGAACACGGGTTCGAACGGCCCCTTGGCCATGGGAATGGCACGGGCCAGGACGGGCCGAGCGGGTTCACGGATGTCGTAGACGAGGACCTGGTTGGCGGACTGCGCCGAGACCGCGAGCCAACGTCCGTCCGGCGAAGCCGCGAACTGCGTAAAGGTCTGCGGCCCGCCCTCGTAGTCGACCAGCGACGACTCGCCGTCGGCCAGCCGAACGCTGGCCAGTTGGTTCGTCCCCAGGCTCGCCACGAAGGCGTGCCCGCCCCGGGGATCGACGACGAGCGCGTGGGGCCTGGGAAAGAACACCTCGTACTCTTCGAGGAGGGTCATGTCGGATCGGCGGATGACCGCGATCCGTTTCGGCGGGCTGACGGCGCTCATCGAGCGGCCCACGATCAGGCGGTCGCTGGTGGGGTCGAGCGAGAGCAGGCCCGGTACCTCGAGCGCCACCGATCCGACGACCCGGTTGGCCCGGTCGAATTTCACGACCTTGCCGGCACCGATCATCGTCAGATACCAGAACCGGCCGTCGGGCTCGACCTGGGCATGGTGCGGCTTGGCGTTGGGTCCGAAGCCCAACCCGGCCAGGTCGAGCGTCTCCACCACCTTCAGGCTCGCCACGTCGACGATCGAGACCGTGGCATCGTCCTGATTGGCTACGTACAATCGCGGCTCCTGGGCCGCCCCAACCGGGGCGACCCCGAGAGCCGCGAGGAGCAGCAGCAGCAGACGGGTCATGGAACCGGCGACATCTTCCGGTGCTTGACGATGAACAACCCCTGCCCGATGCTGGATACGATGATCGTGCCACTCTTGAAATAGGGGTAGTTGCTCCACGACCCTTCGAACCCGGCGTTGTTCTCCCCCCAGGGCACGGTGTCGAGGTAGCCGACCTCGACCGGATTGACCGGATCGGCGATGTCGACCACCCGGAGGCCGGCCAGGTAGTTCGACTGGTACATGTAGCGCCCGCGGATGTACAAATTGTGATCCGACGCCGCCGTGGTCCCGAGGAACTCCTTGACGAGGACCGGTTCGTCGAGCTTCGACACGTCCCAGACCAGCGTCCGGGTCTTCGGGGTCCGGCCCGAGATCTCGTCGCCCTCGTCGTTGAGGAAGAAGTACTTGTGATCGTCGCTGAGCCACCCCTGGTGGGCGTACGCCGTGTTCGGGTACTCGGCCACGGCAATCCGCTTGGGCGCCGCCTTGTCGGTCAGGTCGGCGATCCCGACGGCGGTCTCCGACGCATTGAAGCAGATCTCGCGCCCCGAGTACCGGGCGTCGGGCCCGCGGTAGTTGACGCACATCGCGTCGTGGGTGTAGCCGGTCTTGGCGTTCCCGGTCGACTTGTCGGCCCAGCAACCCGCGAACTTGGGAACCTTGGGGTCGCGGATATCGATCATGTGGAGACCGCCGCCGCACGTCTCACCGCCGGCGCTGTTGCCGATCGGATACGCGTAGCCGGTTTCCTCGTTGATCGCGATGTTGTGAGCGCTCGCGATCTTGTCGTAGACCGTGTCGGCCTTGAACGTGACGGGCGCGCCGTTGGCCGCTCGCAACCGGGTCAGGTCGAAGACCTGCATCCCGTGCTGGCCCGCCCCGTCCGCCACCACGAAAGCGTGGTTCTTGTAGACCTTGATGTCTCGCCAGCTGTTCGGGATCGCACCGGGAGTGAGCGGCAGATCCCCGGCATAGCGCGGGTTGACGGGATCGCTGACGTCCACGAACGCGGTCCCGTCGACCCGGCCAACCAGCGCCCACTCCTTGCCGGTCTCCGGATCGGTCCAACCCCAAATGTCGTTCAGCTTCACACCCCGCCCGCCGCCGATGGCACTGATCGGCAGAAAGGCCTGGAGGTCCACTTCCTGGCAGGTGTAGCCCTGGATGTCGCCGGACTGGCACTTCTTCTCGGTGCCGCCGGTGACGGCCGGCAGGGAGTACGGCGTGTCCACCAGTCGGCCGAGCGGCTTCCACTCGGCCCCGTCGCGACCAAACACGTGGGCGAGCCCCTCGCCGAAGTCCGCGCCTGGCGCCCCGACGACCGCCAGCGTGGGCGACGCGGCGAGCGCCATCCCGAACCCGTTCTGCCCTCGCGACGTGACCGTCAGCTTCTGCCGCTCGCCCCAGGTCCCGCTGGATCGATCGAAGACATAGACAGCGCCGCTGAGTTGGCCCGCAAACGGCGCCCCGATCATCATCTGGTCGCCCGCGGCGGTCATCGAGAGCCCCATCACTTGGAACGACGCCGGCATCCCGGTCTGGGGTCCCGCGGGCGGGGCGGGCGGTGTGGCCGTGAGGATCCCGGCGGGACGCCACGACCCGTCAGCCTGTCGGGAAAAGTGGTGCACCGCCCCCATGTTCCGGTTGGCGACCGGGGCCGACGCGAACGCGTCGTCGCCCCGAAGGTGAACCGCCGTGCCGAGCGCCACCACGCTGTCGGCCGGCGACAGGGCCAAGGTCCCCGCGGCGACGAAACCGGTCGCCGTGATCTGGTACAACGTCGCCGTCCCGGGCTTGGGTCGGTTGTTCGGCCCACCGCCGAACAGCGGCATCGGGCCCGGCGCCGCGATCAAGACCCGGTCGCCGTCGAGGGAAAGCGCCGTTCCGAAGCGGTCGTTCGGCTCCTGCCCCGCCCCCACCAGCGAGGGCGCGGACCAACTGGAACCGGTTCGGCGAACGGCGTACACCGCGCCCCGGGCGGAGTCGCGCCCGGGCGCCGCGATCAGCAGCAGGTCCGCCCGCATCGCGAGCCGATTGCCGAAGCCGTCGCGGGCCACCCCGTCGGGCAGGGCCACCCGAGCAACTTCCTTCCAGCTCGAGCCGGCTCGTTGATACAGGTAGACAGCCCCGGTCTTCGCCGACGGCGCCCCGACGGCGAGCCAGTCCCCCGCGGCGGCCAGACTGGATCCGAAGCCGTCGCCCGGGGCGCCATCGGACGGCGTCACGGATGTCGCCTCCGTCCAGTTGCCGTCACCGCCGCGCCGGAAGACATGAACCCCGCCGCCCCGGGGCGAGCCAGGCGTCGCACCACCGAACAGGCCGCCCCCGGAGCGACCGACCAGGATGTCGTTCCCAACGATCAACATCGACGAGCCGAAACCCGCCATCCGACCGGCAGCGGGTCGATCGCTCGGCCACGTCTGGGCCGAAACGGTCGGCGCCAGGGTGGTGCCGATCAGCAACATGACGCGGACGGACAGGGTCATCCGAACTCCAGGCAAGAGGGCCGGGGGATTGTAACACCAACCGGGCA
>JAEUJH010000048.1 GCA_016794825.1 Gemmatimonadota bacterium | reverse complement strand
AGATCGAGCTTCGGGACTCGGTCGAGCAGGTCGGTGCCCAGGCGCTGGGCCATGCAGCCCACCACCCCGAGCACCGATCCGTTCACCTTGTGGCGCTGGAGTTCGCCGACCCGGCCCACCACCCGCTGTTCGGCGTTGTCGCGCACCGCGCAGGTGTTGACCAGCATCACGTCCGCGTCGGCGGGATCGTCGACCCGGCTATACCCGTGCTCGCCGAGGACGCCGAACATGAGTTCGGTGTCCGCCACGTTCATCTGACACCCGAAGGTCTCGATGTAGACCCGTTTCATCGACCATCAAGGCCGGAGCGAGAAACCGAACGTCAGGATCGTGGCGCGCTCGGTGTAGCCGTCACCGTCGGAGCGCCAGAGTTGCTGGAGTGCGAAGTCGAAGCCGCCGCGGCCTCCGGTAAACCGGATGCCGGTGCCGACCGAGATCCCGTACTCGTGCGCCTGCTTGCCGGCCCGGAGCGGGAACGGCAGGGTCGCGTACGATCCCCCGAACCGGATCGGGCGGTGGCCGGGGTCCTTGGGGTCGCGGAGCAGTTCGAAGCCCGCGGAGACCTGATACGCGTTCAGGGCGCCGATGCCTCCCTGCTGCTTCATGTCGGCGTCGGCCGAGGACCAGTTGGCCTGCTGGTACGACGCGGCGACGGCCGCCCGCATCGACGGCTGCCACCGGACCCCGAGCGAGTAACTGGTCGGGAGATCGGTGGTCGCGATCCGGGTGGTGTCGCGGTCGACCTTGACGTTGCCGTCCGACCGATAGCTGCCGGCCAACGTCAGCCGCGGGATCGGCCGGATCAGCGCGCCCGCCGACACCCCGAGTCCGAGGTAGGACAGTTCCGACCGCTCGAGGGCAAACGCGTACGACGAATCGGAGAAGACCCGCCGGTTCTCGATCCGGTTCGATCCGGTGATCGCGTGGAGGCCCACCCCGAGCTGAAGCCACGACGAGGCCCGCCAGGCGGTGGCAAAGCGAAGGTCGGACAGCCCGCCCCGCGAACTCAGGGTGTCGAACACCCCGACCCGGGCGCCCCGGAGATCGATCGAGTCGGCGGTGCCTAACGAGAAGTTGCGGTCGGTGTAGCCGGACAGGCTCACCGCCACGGCCAGAGGGGTACCCCCGACCGGCCCGGCCACCAGGATTTGCGGAAACCGGTTGTCACGTCCCGACGAACTGCCGAACGGGTTGGTGGAACTCCGGAAGTTCTGGGCGCTGGTGAACAGCGAGGTGAACTGGATCGTCCCGGCGATCGAGGCGGGATTGACGCTCGACTCGATGTCGAACCCGCCGAAGGCCCCGCCCGTCGCCGTGGCGCGGGGCGAGAGCGGCCGGACCGGAATCCCGAGGCCGCGGATGCCGAACTGCGACGACTGGGCCGCCACCGGGACCGGCAGCAGCGCGAGCAGGAACCACAGCGACACTCGGCGCATCAGGGTCTCCCCGGGCGGGTGGGCAGGCCGTAGGTGACCCGCAACCGTGGTTGTCCGGTGGCCGACCGGGTCGAGTAGAACACCGGCTGCATGAAGCCGCCACCGATCACCTCGTCCGTCAGGGCCAGGAACACGGTGGCGGGCGGGCCATCCTTGATCTGCCACTGCGTGGCCAGGAGCAGGAGGTCGATCGTGACGAGGTCGGTCGTACCCTGCCTGAGCAGCCCCCACGACTGGAGTCCGCCCGTCAGCAACGGGGGCGACTTGGCGCCGAGGTCGACCACGACGCCGCGGACCGCGACGCTGTCGCCCGAGGGGCTCGACGGCAGGCCATCGAGCGAAATGGCCGGCGTCAGTTCCAGCGTGGCGCGGAGGATCTGCGCCGAGTCCTTGAGGTCGGTCGGGAGCGCAAACCGGAGGAGAGCCCGCGCCGCGCCCGGTCCGCCGAGATACAGGAGATCGGGATTGGCGGTCTGGGAGAGGTCCCGGTTGCCGACGTATCCATACTTGGCGATGTCGGTCGGTCGGACCTGCACGACCTGCCGCCGCTTGGCGGTGTCGGTGACCGCGGGGGCCCGACCTCGGTTCTCGAACAGGGGCGCCAACGTGCTGCCCGCCGCGTCGACCGAAAGGCGAACTCCGGTGGGCTTGTCAGCCCGGACCGTGAGTCCGACCGCGAACTTCCCGCTGTCGGCCGCCGGACCGGCGAACTTGGTCAGCTCGTCGCCCACGAACAGGGCCTCGATCCGCCCCGACTTGACCGTGTCGGCCACCTGGATGCTGTCGAGTACCTCCGCCGTGTCCAGAAGCGCCGCGAGCACCGGATAGGTGATCGTCGTGTCGGTGGTGATCGGGATCCGATGGAGGTAAACCGTCAATCCCTTGGCGGTGGTGTCGCGGGCCTGGAGATTGAACGAGATCGACACCGTGTCGACGGTGTAGGCCTGCGACACGCCGTCGACCGCCACCGAATCGGTTCGCTGGGCCGGGAACACCACGAACGAGCGGTACTCCCCAGCCGGAAGGCCGTTCGATACCAGCAGGACCGTGCGCGACGAGCGGGCCAGGTACCCGAAGAAGGTGCTGTCGCCCCCGAGGATCGGCAGGATCGTCGTGTCGCGCACGATGATCTGCTCGCCCGGGCAGAGCGCCGGGCACTCCCCCGGCGCGGACAGGTTTTCCTGGCAGGCGCCAAGCGCCAGCGCCGCCACCAATCCGCCAAGGACGCGGAGGCGCCTCACGACAGGGACTCCGGCCCGAAGCCGTCGGGCAATAGTTCGCTCATCCGCCACTGCTTCCTCGATCTGGGGCCAACCGCCTCGACCACGAGGTCGGGCCCGAATTCCCACAGGACTTGCCGACACGCGCCACACGGCGCCGCCGGCGGTTCCGACTCCGTCACGACCACGACACGCCGGAACCGTCGCACCCCGGCACCCACCGCCTGCACCACCGCCGCTCGTTCCGCGCAGATGGTGAGCCCGTACGACGCGTTTTCGACGTTGCAGCCCGTAAAGACGCGCCCGTCATCCGCCTCGATGGCGGCCCCGACCCGGAACTTCGAGTAAGGCGCGTACGCTCGGTCGCGGACCGCCCAGGCTTCCGACTCGAGCCGGTCAGCCATCCCAAACCTCGCTCAGGAAGGACGTCCCGGCGGTCAGCGGTCCGACCCCAAAAAACTCCGCCAGCGTCTGCCCGATGTCGGCAAACGACCGTCGCTCGCCTAGGTCGATGGGCCGCACCTTGGGACCCCAGGCCAACAACGGAACCCGCTCCCGCGAGTGATCGGTCGAGGGAGTCGTCGGATCGTTCCCATGGTCGGCCGTAAATATAACCAGATCATCCGCTTGCGCCCCGGCCACCAGGCCCGGCAGGGCCAGGTCGAGTTCCGTGAGTCCCGCCAGGAACCCCGGGACGTCGTTGCGGTGGCCCCAGGTCTGGTCGAACTCGATGACGTTGGCAAAGACGAACCCCGCCCCGACCCCGGCCATGGCCTCCCGGATCAGCCCGAAAGCCGCCTCGTTGGTCGGGGTATGTGTGCTCTGGATGCCCCGGCCGGCAAAAAGGTCGTCGACCTTCCCGATCCCGACCCGCGGGATCCCGGCCTCGGCCAGCCGATCGAGCAGCGTCGGGCCGGTCGGCTCGAGCGAATAGTCCTTCCGGCGAGGGGTCCGCACCCACGCGCCCGCCGACCCCACGAACGGCCGGGCAATGACCCGGGACACCCCCACCGCTCCGACGCACAGCTCCCGGGCCACCTCGCAGGCATGGTACAACTCGGCCACCGGGACGACCTCCTCGTGAGCCGCCACCTGGAAGACGCTGTCCGCGGAGGTGTACACGATCCACGCACCCTCGGCCACGTGGCGGGGCGCCAGCTCGTCGAGGATCGCGGTGCCGGAGGCCGGGCGGTTCCCGATGACGGGCCGGCCGGTGCGCCGTTCGAACGCCGCCACCAGGTCGGCCGGGAACCCGCGCGGGAAGGTCGGAAACGGGCGGTCCAGCACCAGGCCGGTGAGTTCCCAGTGGCCGGTGGTGCTGTCCTTCCCGGCGCTGATCGGATGGGCGGTGCCCCACGCCGCTCGCGGCGCCGAGGCTGGCGCGACCCGGGCGAGCGGCGCGCATCGGCCGAGACCCCAGGCCTCGAGATTCGGAAGGCGGTACCCGGTCTCGGCCTGGGCGAGCGTGTTGCCCAGCGTGTCGCTGCCGGCGTCGCCATAGGCGTCCTGATCGGCGGTCCGGCCGATGCCGAGCCCGTCGAGTACGATCAGGAACGCCCGACGGCTCACTGGACCGGTCCGCCGGTCTGGACGAACCGGAAGCGCAGCGCGGTCAACGCGTCGGCCAGCAGCTTGCTCTCGTCCGCTTCGAGCCGGCCGCGGGTCTTTTCCTCCAGCATCCCGAGCGTGTCGATCAGGGTCTGCGCCACCTGGCGAGCCGTGGCACCCGGCATCTTCTCGGCGCCCGGGGGCAACTGGCCGCCGAGGGCGCTCTCGGCCTGTTGAGCCAGGCCGAACACCAGCGACGCGAAATGAGGATTCACGGTTCTCCTCCGTAGCGGCGGGCGACCCGGTGGCCGACCGCGGTGAGCAGTTCGTAGCTGATCGTCTCTGCCCGATCGGCCTGATCATCGAGGCCGATCGGGCCCCCGAACACCGTGGCGACGTCGCCGACCCGGGCGCGCCCCGGGGGCGTCACCACCATCACCATGTCCATCGTCACCCGCCCCGAAATCCGGAAGGCCTCCACGCCGAGGCCGATCAGCCCCCGGTTGGAGAGACTCCGGAGCACGCCGTCGGCGTAGCCGATGCCTAACGTGATCACCTCGCCGTCCTCGGGGGCCCGCCAGGTCTCGCCATAGCTGACCGGATCGCCGCGACGGATCGGCCGGACCGCGTGGACCACGGCCTGGAGCCAGGCCACCGGTTCGGGCGTCAGTTGGCCGGCGCGGCCCCCGTAGAGGAAGATGCCCGGCCGGGCCAGGTTGCCGGCATATCGCGGCCCCCACTGCCCGGCCGCGCTGTTCGCGGCATGCACCAGCGCGGGGCGGCGCGGCAATTCGCCCAGGACGGATTCGAACCGAGTCCACTGGGTGGCGGTGACCTCCGCCGAGGTGTCGGACGAGGAGAAGTGGGTGAAGATCCCCTCCCAGCCAGGCAGCGCCGGCAGGCGGGCCCGCAACGCGCCCAGCGCGTCGGCGTCATGCCACCGGAAGCCGCTTCGACCCATGCCGGTGTCGATCTCGACGTGGAAGGGCCGATCGGTGCGGCTGGTCCACGCCTCGAGCGCGGCGATGCTGCCAAGGACCGGACGGGCATCGACCGCCAGACACTCGTCGACCTGCTCCGGGCGCATCGGAATGAACGCGATGATCGGCCGGTCGATCCCGGCTCGGCGAAGGGTCTCCGCTTCGGTCAGCGTCGCCACGCCGAAACCCCAGGGGTTCACCTCGTCGAGCGCCAGGGCCACCGGCACCGCGCCCAGCCCGTAGCCGTTGGCCTTGACCATCGGCAGCAGTGGCACGCCGACCGCCCTCGCGTACGCCCGCGCGTTGCGGACCAAGGCGCCCAGATCGACGTCCAGCCACGGCCCGAGCCGACTCACGCTTCCGCTCCTCCGTCAGTGCGGTTGATCCGGGCTCCCCGCCCGGGAACGAACCGAGTACAATAAGACTCCGCGGAGGCTAAATGCAAGAAAAATCAGCGCTGGGGCGGGCGATGGCCATGGTGGCCGATCTCCGGGAACGATGCCCCTGGGATCGGGTCCAGACTCGGGAGACCCTGCGCCCCTACCTGATCGAAGAAGTCCATGAACTCGACCACGCGATCGCGGGTGGCGACCCCGCCGAAGTCCGCCGCGAGGTGGCCGATCTGCTCCTCCATCTGGCCTGGCAACTCGTGCTGGCCGAGGAGCGGAACGAGTTCTCGGCGGCCGACGTGGCGGCGGACCTCGAGCACAAGATGAAGCGCCGCCATCCCCACCTGTTCGACCTGGGGCCCAAGGAACCGTGGGAAACGCTCAAGAAGAAAGAGGGCGTCCGCGGCGTGCTCGATGGGCTGCCGCCCAACCTGCCCGAGCTGCTGCTGGCCTATCGCCTCGGCGAGCGGGCCGCCGCGGTCGGGTTCGATTGGCCCGACGCCACCGGACCGGTCGCCAAGGTTCGCGAGGAATTGGCCGAGGTCGAGGGCGCGCTGGCGGGCGGCGATCGCGACGCGCTCGATCACGAAATCGGCGACCTGTTGTTCTCGGTGGTCAACGTGGCCCGCAAGGTCGGCATCGCGCCGGGACCCGCGCTCGAGCGCGCCAACGCCCGGTTCCGCAGCCGGTTTGGCGGGGTCGAACGGCTCGCGGCGGAGCGCGGGGTCGACCTGAACGGAGCCGGACTCGAGCGGCTCGATGAACTCTGGAGCGAGGTCAAGGCTGCGGGAGATCCTCGGAGCGAGGTCAGGGCCGAGGGAGATTCTCGGAGCGAGGTCAGGGCGGTGGGAGATCCTCGATGAGCGTCGCGCCGGCCCGCGCCATGGGGACGTCGCCGGAACCTGCCGCCTCGGCCCGCTGGCTGATGGTCCTGGCCGTCGGCGCCATGGCCCTGGCCTGCACCGGCTCGACCGGTGGGCCGGTCGCGGCGGCGCCCGGCCCGGCCGAGTGCCCCGCCGTCGACACCACGGCGGGCGTCCGGATCGCCAGCGTCTTCATCGACGGCCGGCAGGTGGCCAGCGGTCGACGGGCCCGGCTCGACGCGCCGTTTCCGGAAACCTATTCGCTCGAGGGTGACGATCCGGCGGAACTGAAGGCGCTCCCGGTGGAGCGGATCGACCTGATCCAGTTCCTCCGGGGCGAGGATGCGGAACGGACCTACCGCCTCTGCCCCGGCGGCGTGGCCTTCCTCATCACCACCCGGGCCTCGCGGCTCGGGCGGTGACGGCGGCGGACGTCGGACGTTAGGCGGCTACGGGTAGAGACGGTGGATCTGGCGCGGGAACGCGATCGTCTCCCGAATGTGAGGAATCCCGCAGATCCACGCGACCGTCCGTTCCACCCCCAGCCCGAAGCCGGAGTGCGGGAAGGTGCCGTACTTCCGGAGGTCGAGATACCACCCGTAGGCCTTGGGATCGAGACCCTGGGCCTCGATCCGGGCCAGCAGACGGTCGTGATCGTCCTCACGCTGCGACCCGCCGATGATCTCGCCGTACCCTTCCGGCGCGAGACAATCGTTGTTGAGCACGGTCCGCGGATCGTCCGGATTCTCCTTCATGTAGAACGCCTTGACCTCCTTCGGGTAGTTCTTCACGAAGATCGGCCGGTCGTACTCCTTGCAGAGCAGCGTCTCGTCGTCGCCGCCGAGGTCCTGGCCCCAGGCCAGGTCGGAGCCGAGCTGGTTCAGCTTGGCCACGGCGTCGGTGTAGCTGATCCGCGGGAACGGCGGCACCACCCGCTCGAGCGGCGCCAGGTCGCGTTCCAGTTCCTTGAGTTCCTCGGCGCACTGATCGAGCGCCCGGGCCACCAGGTAGGACACGAAGTCCTCCTGGAGCCGCATGTTGTCTTCGGAATCGGCAAAGGCCACCTCGGGCTCCACCATCCAGAACTCGGTGAGGTGGCGGCGGGTCTTGGACTTCTCGGCCCGGAACGTCGGCCCGAAGCAGTAGACCCGACCGAGCGCCGCGCAGGCGGCCTCGACGTAGAGCTGGCCGGTCTGCGCCAGGTAGGCCTGACCGAGGTCGAAATACTCGGTGGCAAACAGGTTGCCGGCATCTTCGCCGATGCTCCCGGTCAGGATCGGGGTGCTGACGTGCGAGAATCCGCGCTGATCGTAGAAATCGTGGATGGCCTGAAAGACCCGATGGCGGACCTTGGCGATGGCCACCTGCTTCCGGCTGCGGAGCCAGAGGTGCCGGTGCTCGAAGAGGAACGACGTCCCGTGTTCCTTGGGCGAAATCGGGAAGTCGACCGACGGGCCAATGACCGCGAGGTCGGTGACCGTGAGTTCCACGCCCCCGGCCTGGCGGGGATCGGCGCGGACGACGCCCGCCACGCGCACCGAGGTCTCCTGGGCCAACTCGGCCAGCCGGCTCCAGACCTCGTCGGTCACGTCCCGCTTGGAGACCACGCACTGGAGGTACCCGGAGCCGTCGCGGACCACGACGAACGCGATTTTCCCGCTGGTCCGGGTAGTGACGACCCACCCCAGGACCGTGACCGAGGCCCCAACCTGGCCCCCGAGGGCCTTAATGTCCGTATGTTCCATTCCGATAATCCGATAGGGCGGCGACTATTGTACCGAACCCGGCAACCAGGGGTCAATTGGCCCCCCTGTGCAACGCCTCCCGCCTGAGTCGTCAATGATTTGCACCGGCTCGACACCTGATTCGTTCGATTTCAATACACCGAACGGTTTTTTGCGTCTTGCGGCCGTGGTCGGCCTGTTCAATCTTAGGGTTGCCGCGACGGGAACGATCTCCCCCGTTGTGCGCGACTCCCGGAAAAACCCTTGGAGCCCCGCGAGGTCAGATGATGTCGTCGCAGATGCAAGCCCGCCTGAAGCCCGAGCACACGCTCCGCTACCCGCGCCTCTCCGCCAACATGTGGTACGACGTCAGTCCGATCTTCCCCGGGGTCACCACCCGCCGAGTCGACATCTTCGGTCGGCGCATCACCCGGATTCGGACCGCCCGCGACTACGAGACCGTCCAGGCGGCGCACTTCGAGTTCCGCGAACGGCCCGTCGAAGAGGAGATCCGGCAGCCCGCCGTGGCAATGTAACCAGCCCGGTCCGACCCGGTGACTCGTCCGCGACGGCGGGGTGGGCATGAACCACCCCGCCGTCAATTTTGTCGGGCAGCAGATCGGGTGGTTTGCCTGCGTCCTCGGGGCGGCCAACGGTCACCCGTGGCTCGGGGTTGGGGTGGCGGCGGCGCTGATCCTGCTGCACCTGCAGGCGGCTCTCGATCCCGCCCGCGAACTCCGCCTCATCCTGGTGGCCAGCGCCCTTGGAGTCGTCCTCGAATCCGGATTCCAGGCCGCCGGGCTCCTCACCTACGCCAGCCCCTGGCGAGCCGTCCCCTGGCTCTGCCCCCCGTGGATCGCGGCCCTCTGGGCCCAGTTCGCCACCCTGCTCCGGGGCGGGCTCAGCCGCCTGCAGGGCCGGCCCTTGCTGGGCGGGCTGGTCGGCGCGGTGGGCGGCCCGCTGGCCTTTCGGGCCGGTGAAGGCCTCGGCGCGGTTCAGTTTGCCCCGGCCCGCTGGGCCACCTACCTGGCGCTGGCCGTGGTCTGGGGGGCGGTCCTGCCGTTCCTGAGTTGGCTCGCGGCCCGTGACGCGCGACCCTCGCCCGATTCGGCGCCGGTGGCCGGTTCGGGACCGGCGGAACCAGGGGACGCTACCGCCAGCTAGCGAAGCCACCCGGCGGCGACCACCTTGGCCAGCATCCGCCGCAACCCCAAATCGTCCACCAACTCGAACGCGACGGCGCGCGGGCACCAGCGCGCCACGATGCCCTCTCCCCCGCCCGGGGCTGGCAGCCCATCGAGCCGAGCCAGGAACCGGACGTCGAAATGAAGGTGCCCGGGCCGATCCGGTCGGGTTGGAATCGGATGGACGTCGAGATCGAAGGGCCCCGGATCGAGCTGGACCGACAGGCCGGTTTCCTCGAGGACCTCGCGAGCCGCGGCGGCCGAAATGGTCGGGTCGTCCGGGTCGATGTGCCCGCCGGGCTGGAGCCACCGCCCGAGCGTCGGGTGATGAATCAGGAGTACCTGGCCGGCCGCTGGCGCCACGAGCAGCACACTGGCGGTCAGATGCCCCGGGTGGTACTGGGCGCTCGAGCACGGCGCGGGCGTGGTGCGGATCAACTCGAGGATGGCGCCGGCATGGGCCGCCTCGTCGGGGTCCGGGAACATTCCGGCGACCCGTTCGAAACCGTCCAACAGCTCGTGGAGACTCCGAGCCCGATCGTCGACGATCATGGCTTCGGGGGGCGCGGGAGGAAGGCGCTGGTCCGGCGGACGTACTCCCGGTACTGCGGCTTGGTGTCGACCAGCTTCTTCTCGAGCAAGGCCACGCCCGACACCTTGAGCAGGAGCAGGGTCATGACCACCGGGCTCGCCAGGGTAAGGGCGGCCCCCGCGGCGGTCGCCACGAGGTAGAGGCCCCACCAGACGGCCGCGTCGCCGAAGTAGTTCGGGTGGCGGGTGTAGCGCCAGACGCCGGTATCGAGGACCTTGCCCCGGTTGGCGGGGTCGGCCCGGAACCGGGCCAGGTCCCAGTCGCCCCGAGCTTCGAAGTAGAACCCGACTGCCCAGACCGCCACGCCGAGCCAGACCAGGGGCATGGAAACGGGGCCAGTCGACCGAAGCCCGACCAGGAGCGGGAGGGAGACGAACCACAGGATCGTCGCCTGGAGCCAGTGCACGGTCACCAGGTTGACCCAGGGCCACCGGGGCCCCCCACGAGCCCGCATGGCGCGGTAGCGGTAGTCCTCGCCGTGGCCCCAGTTCCGCCAGGTCAGGTAGGCCGAAAGACGGATCCCCCACACCGCCACCAGCCCGAACAGCACCGCCCGATAGCCCCAGCTGCTCGAGGCTTCGGGAGCCGTCGCCCAATACCAGGCTCCCAGGACCACGAATCCGGCCCCCCAGAACCGATCGACCAGGCTGGCATCCCGGCGCCAGAGGCTCCCGAGCCAGACCACGGTCAACGAGGCGATGGCCAGGCCAAAGCCCCAGGCGGCGGCCGCCCCGGTCGATCCGATGGTGTTCACGCCGGACGCCTCGCAAAGAGGGCCTCGACCCCTTGGCCGGGCTGGAGCCGGAAGAGGGCCGCCAGGACGTACCCGGCAATCGCGATGTTGCCGAGGGTCATCAGGAGGACGAACCAGACCCCCCGGGCCAGCGGCGATCGCTCCCGCCAGGCAATCCAGACGAAGACGGTGACGAACCCGAAGTAGGCGTCGGCCAGGGTGGCCCGGAACCAGAGGTCAGGCCACAACCGGGCGCCGGCCGCGAAGACGCCCTCCTGGAGGCTGGCGGTGACGGTGACGTACAGCATCGCCACGAGGATGGAACCGAACAGCAGCTTGAGGGCGCCGACCATAGAGTCTCTTTTCGACATTTACGGAACGAAACAGCTCTTCTATCCGACCCGAAACAGCACTTCTGCCTTGGGATAGCGGGTCAGGGCCCGGGCCTTGAGCGGCCTGTGTTTCGGCAGCTCCAGGCCGGGATCTTCATCCAGAACGGCCCTGGTCAGCTCCCGCGCCTGACCCAGCAGGTCGTTGTCATCGGGGAACCGGGCCACCCGGATCTCGGCGTCGCCGGACTGGCGGTGGCCGAGGAGGTCGCCCTGGCGGCGTTCCTCGAGGTCGAGTTCGGCGATCCGGAACCCATCGGTGGTGGCCGCGAACGCCTTGAGCCGGTCCGCGGCCCGCCCGGCGAGCAGGATGCAGTGGCTCTCCTCGCCCCCCCGCCCCACCCGGCCCCGCAGCTGGTGGAGTTGGGCCAGCCCGAACCGCTCGGGGTGCTCGATCAGCATGACCGAGGCGTTGGGGACGTCGATCCCGACCTCGATGACGGTCGTGGCCACCAGGACGTCGAGGTCCCCCTCCCGGAAGGCCCGCATGACCTGGTCGCGCTCCGGCGCCTTGAGCCGGCCGTGGACCAGGCCGACCGCCAGGTCATCCCAGCGGGCGGTCAGGGCGTCGGCCATCGTCTTGGCCGCCAGGAGGTCGGCCTTTTCGGTTTCCTCAATGACCGGGAGGACGATGTAGGCCTGCCGACCGCCGATGCACTGGCCGTGGACGAAATCGAGGACCTTGTCGCGCTGGCTGGTGCCCCGGACCGTGGTCCGGATGGTTCCCCGGCCCGGTGGCCGCTGCTTCAGGACGCTCATGTCGAGGTCGCCGTACCGAGTCAGCGCCAGCGAGCGCGGAATCGGGGTGGCCGAGAGGAGGAGGACGTCGGGCGAGGTCCCCTTGGCCATCAGGGCCGCCCGCTGTTCGACCCCAAAGCGGTGCTGCTCGTCGATGATCACGACGCCGAGGCGCTGGAACGTCACCGTTTCCTGGACCAGGGCGTGGGTCCCGACCACGATCCGCATCGATCCGGCCGCCAGTTGACTCCGGATCTTCTCCTTTTCGGCGGCGCTCAGGCGTCCCACCAGCAGTCCGGGGGCGATCCCGAGCGGGGCGAGCAGACGGGTCAGCGTCAGGTGGTGCTGCTCCGCCAGGAGCTCGGTCGGCGCCATGAGCGCGGCCTGGTAGTCGTTCTCGACCGCCAGCAGCATCGCGAACAGGGCCACCACCGTCTTGCCGGTGCCGACGTCGCCCATCAGAAGGCGGTGCATCCGGTCGGGGGCGGTCATGTCGCCGGTGATTTCCCGGATGGCGCGGCGCTGATCGTCGGTCAGCGGCCAGGGGAGGTTTTCCTTGAGGCGGGTGGTGAGCTCGCGCTTGACCTCGAACGCGACGCCCTGGCGGCCCCGCTTGGCCACGTGACGGGCCCGGCCCAGCATCAGCTGGAGGTCCACCAGCTCGTCGAGCGCCAGGCGGCGGCGACCCCGCTCGGCCTCGGCGGTCGACTTCGGGTGGTGGACCGAATGGAGGGCTTCGGGCAGCGTCGGCAGTTCGAACCGGCGCCGGAGGTCGTCGGGCAGGATTTCGGCCGAGAGACCGATCAGCTGCTCGAGGTGTCGGCCGATCAGGCCCCGAATGATCTTGTGGCTGAGTCCCTGGGTGGCGGGGTACACCGGGAGAACTCGCCCGGCGGCGATCGGATCCTGCCCTTCCTCGTCGTCGGCCTCGGCCAGGACCAGAAACTCGCGCGGGGCCAGTTGCCGACCGTGGTAGAACCGGACCGGGCCCGCCACCAGCAGCGTCTGGCCGACCTCGATGCTCCGGTCGAGGAACGCCTGTCCCGGCCAGACGCATTCGATGGCGCCGCTCTGGTCTCGGAGGACGGCGTGGAAGATCCGGAGGCCCCGGCGGGTGGGCAGGACCCCTTTCGACGCCACCCGACCGACTGCCGCCGCGTCGTCCCCGACCTTCAGTCGGGCGACCGGCGTCACCGTCGACGCGTCGATGTAGCGGTGGGGCAAATGCCAGAGGAGGTCGTGGGCCGTCACCACGCCGAGCCGAGCGAGGGCTTCGGCCCGGCGTTCGCCGATCCCTTTCAGGAATTTGACCGGCGTGTCGAGCCGGAGCTGGGTCATGAGGGACGATCCGCTGCCCGGCCGGCCCTACTCCTCCGCTCCCGCCTCGACCAGTTCCTCGGCGAAGCGGCGGGGATCGAACGGGGCGAGATCCTCGAGCCCCTCGCCGAGGCCAATGAACCGGACCGGCACGGCCAGTTCGCGCCGAAGGGCCACGACCGCGCCCCCGCGGGCGGTGCCGTCGAGCTTGGTGATGACGAGACCGGTCGGGGCAATGGCCTGGGTAAAGAGGCGGGCCTGCTGGATGGCGTTCTGACCCACGGTGCCGTCGAGTACCAGGAAGGACTCGTGCGGTGCCCCGGGGATCTTCCGGCCGATGACGCGCCCCACCTTCCGAAGCTCGTCCATCAGACCCTCCTGGGTGTGGAGGCGCCCGGCCGTGTCGATGATGACGAGGCTCGCCCCCCGGGCCGTCGCGGCCTCGAGGCCGTCGAACGCCACCGCCGCGGGGTCACCACCGGAGGCGCCGCTGACGCAGGGGACTCCGATCCGGTCGGCCCAGGTCTTCAACTGATCGATCGCGCCGGCCCGATAGGTGTCGGCGGCCACCAGCAGGACGGAATCGCCCTGGCGGCGGTAGCGGGCGGCCAGTTTGGCCACCGTGGTGGTCTTCCCGGTTCCGTTGACGCCCATCACCAGCAGGACCGTGGGGCCCGACGCCGGTCGGGCAAGCGTCGCCGGATCGGATGGCGCCTTGAGCATGTCGGCCACTCGATCGACGATGGCTCGCTTGAGGTCGTCCTCGGACTTCAGGCGCCCCTTCCGGACCTCGACCTCGAGCAGGTCGACCAGATCGGTCGTGGCGGAAACGCCGAAATCGGCCTCGAGCAGCGTCCGTTCGATCGCCTCGATGTCGGCCGCCTTGAAGCCGCGGACCAGCGCGCCGACGTCGGTCAACGCCAGCCGTTTGATCCGGCCCCAGAGCGAGAGCTTTTTCCCTTGGGTTACGCGAGAACTGGCCATGAGGCAAATCTAGTCGGGGCGGCCTGGCGTCGGCCCCGGGGGGAACTCAGCGGAGGCCGGAACGGCGTCGCCACCACCACTCGCCGGAGAGCGCCAGGATGGCCAGGCCAAACAGCCAGAGCCGATCCCGGAGCGGCGCTCGGCCGGCCGGGGCCGACGTCACCGGACTCCGGTCGGCCACCGTGACCGGGCGGGGCAGCCATTCGTCCGAGTAGACCTCGACGCCGAGCAGGCCGGCGCCACCGCCCTCCAGCCGGTAACTCCACCGCCCCGGCGGAAGCGCCAACGCCGCCCGGCCGGCGCCATCGAACCGAAGGGTGTCGACGCGACTGGAATCGCCGCCGCGCAGCTCGATCCGGAGGGTCGTCAGGTCCGGTCGAAGCCGCTCGAACACCACCGGGCGGCCCTGCAGGACCACGGCGTGAACGGGCCGGGCCCGACCGGTGGTCGAATCCGAGGCCGCCAGCAGCCAGCTGGTGGTGGCGGCCACCCAGGCCCGATACGCCTGCTCGCTGGCGCCGCCGCGGAATGCCCACCGCCACAGTCCGCTTACGCCGACCATCACCTCGCGCCGGCCGGCGGAGTCGCGACCCAGGATGGCGGGCCGCTCGACTCCGCGGCGGTTGAGTTGACCCGAGAGGCCCACCCAGTCGCGCCCGGTCGGGTTCAGGGCGACGAGTCCGCTGGCGGGCGGGAAACTGTCGACCGGCAGGCCGATGAACGCGCCAGCGACCGGCGAAGCGCCGCCGGCGACCAGGTACCAGTCGCCTTCGACGCCGGGGCTCGTTCGCGAGGTCGCCGGCCAGGTCCACCGTGCGCGCGGGCGATTCGATCGGACCCGGTCGGGTGGGTCGCCGAATTGGACCAACAGGTCGGCGCGTCCCACCGCCTGCTCGACCTCCGCGGCGGAGACGGGCGCCGGATCGCCCATGCGGCTCCATCGGGAACCGTCGAGCGAGAAGTACCCTCGGACGGGCAGATCGGCGACGTCGTCGAGGGCTCGGAACAGAAAGCGACTCTCCCAGCTGGCCGGGGCCGCGACCACCACGATGCCGGGGGTCGGCAGGACCACCAGCGCGTGGAGGCGCTGATCGGTCCGGGGCTCGGCGTCGTTCGGATCGCGAACCGAGACCGTGAGCAGATGCGCCCCCGGCGCCACGCCAGCGGGCAGCGGTCCCTCGATCGTGGCCGTGCCGCTTCCCTGTTCCAGCGCGATCGTCCGCGACAACCACCGGGTGGAGCCGGCGCTGACGTCGACGGTGGCCGTCTTCCGATCGGCCAGATCGAAGCCCGAGAGGTCGACGTCGAGGCGCAGGGTGTCGCCGATCGCGATTCGATCGGGGCCGGCGACGCGGGTCAGGGCCAGGTCGGGTCGCGCGGTGCGGCGGATGACCTTGACGCCGACTTGCTGGAGCAACTCGGCCGGCAATCCGGCGCCGTCCTCGAGTTCGCCGTCGGTGACGAGCCAGACGGGCCGACCGCTCGCGGCGGCCGCGGCCAGGGCCGGCCCCATGGCGGAGCGGCCCCCGGCAGGGGTCGAATCGGGGTGGAGGCTGCCGACCAGCCTGACTTCGCCGAGGGTGGCGGCCTCCCGGCGTGCCGCGTCCCACGGGCCGCCCGCGGCGCCCATGCTGAGCGAGGCGTCGAGGAGCGCCACCGGACGGACCGCTTCGGGCGGGCGGGCGCAGGACAGATCGAGGACGAGGAGGCCCAGGATCGACCAGGCCACGAACCGGAGGGCGGCGGGAAGCGCCGCGGCCTTCCCGAGGCGTTCGAGGCCCAGGTAGGCTCCCAGGGTCAGCACCCCGGCTGCCACCAGAACGATTACGACCGACAAGTGAGGCTTGGCTCAGCGATCGCCGGCGACACCGTCGACCGCGACGGGCGCCGAGGGCGGGGCCGGATCGAGGAGCGCGCGGAGCCGATCGCGCTCGGCCTGGAAGGGTTGACGGAGGTCGGCTGGCACCGGTTCGCCGCTGCCGAGATCGACGTGATTGGGATCGCGGGCTACTCCGTTCTGCCGGAACTCGTAGTGGAGGTGAGCGCCCGACGCGAGACCGGAGGCGCCAACGTAGCCGATCACGTCGCCCTGACCGACCCGCCCGCCGGCCCGCACACCCTTGGCGAAGCCGCGGAGGTGCGCGTACCGGGTCGTGATCCCGCTCCGATGTCGAATCTCCACCATCCGTCCGTACCCTCCCGACCACCCCGCGGTGACGACGGTGCCCTCGCCGGCCGCGAGCACCGGGGTGCCCGACGCGGCGGAATAGTCGATGCCCTGGTGACGGCGCCAGATGCCGAGGATCGGGTGCTTGCGGGAGCGACTGAACCCGGAGGCGATCCGCCGGAACTCCACCGGCGCGCGGAGGAACGCCCGGCGGAGCGAGGTGCCCTCTTCATCGTAGTACTGACTTCGGCCATCCGGGGTTTCGAAGCGGAAGGCGGCCATCTGGCGGCCCGCCACCTCGAGGCGCGAGGCGAGAATCCGGCCGAGTCGGGTTTCGCCGCGCTCCGACACTTCGCGCTCGAAGACCACCACGAAGCGGTCGTCGGGCTGGATGTCGCGGGTGAAGTCGACGGCCCACGCGAAGACGTCGGCAAGGTCCCAGGCGAGGCGGATCCGGTCGCCGCCCTCGATCTCTTCCGACCAGGTGGCATCGGTCATCGCGTCGTAGAGCGAGGTGACGATCCGTCCCTCGAGCCGAACCGGATGGCGGTCCCAGCGGATCGGTCGTTCTTCCGCCAGCCAGCGATCGTCCGACCGGGCGACCCGGGTTTCGAGGTCGGGCCGGACCCGCACGGTCACGTCGGTGGACCCGGCGGCGGAGTCGAGGTGGCCGAAGTCGAAGACCTGTCCGGCCCGGACCCGCCGGGGATCGATCCCGAGGAGCGAGACCACCGCCTCGAGGTCGACCGCCCCGATCCCATGACGGCCGAAGAGTTCGCCTAACGTTTCGCCCGGCTGGAGGGTGTCGCTCCGGGTCCAGGCCCGGGCCGGCTCGAGGGCGGCCGCGGCGGTGGCCACCGGCTCCAGGCGTCGCCAGGGCCACGCGTCGGCGGCGGCGAACATCGCCGCCGCGGCCAGGACCGCGAGGGCCAGCCCGATGGCGACGAACCGCCGCATCAGTCCATCTGGCGGCGGATGAACGTCGGGATCTCCATGTCCGGGACATCCGACGGCTGGGCGGCCCGGGGCAGGACGATCGGCTTGGGGTTGACCGGCGCCACCTGGGGCGGCATCGGCGGATTGGCGGGTACCCGCTTCGGCGCCGGGAACGGCAGCACCTGCGGATTGGGCCGGCTGGCGATGGTCGACATCGGGACGTCGCCGGTGACGGCCCGATCGAACCCGGTGGCGATGACGGTGATCCGCACTTCGCCCCGCATGACGGGGTCGATGGTGGCGCCGAAGATGATCTCGGCGTCGTCGCCGACCGCGTCGTGGACGATCTCGGCCATGTGGGTGACTTCGTCCATGGTGAGGTCGCCGCCGACGATGTGGATCAGGGCGCCCGACGCGCCGGCCACCGAGATGTTGTCGAGGAGCGGGCTCGTGATGGCCTGCTGGGCCGCCTCGAGGGCCCGGTTGTCGCCCTTGCCGATCCCGGTGCCCATCAGGGCCGAGCCGCCGTTCTGCATGACGGTCCGGACGTCGGCGAAGTCGACGTTGATCATGCCCGTGGCGGTGATCAGGCCGGCGATGCCGTGGGTGGCCTGGAGGAGGACCTCGTCGGCCTTCTTGAGCGCGTCCTGGAAGAGGATGCCCTTTCCGACCACGGCCAGGAGCCGCTCGTTCGGCACCACGATCATGGTGTCGACGTGGGTCCGCATCTCCATGATGCCGGTTTCGGCCTGCTTCATCCGCTTCTTGCCCTCGAACAGGAAGGGCTTGGTGACGATGCCGACCGTCAGGGCGCCGATGTCGCGCGCCATCTGGGCAATGACCGGAGCGGCACCGGTCCCGGTGCCGCCGCCCATCCCGCAGGTGACGAAGACCAGGTCGCTTCCCTGCATGGCTTCGAGGACCTCGTCGCGGTTTTCCTCGATGGCCTGCCGCCCGATTTCGGGGCGGGCGCCGGCGCCGAGGCCGCGGGTCAGCTTCTTGCCGATCTGGACCTTGACATCGGCTTTGTTGCTCGAGAGCGCCTGCGAATCGGTGTTGACCGACACGAACTCGACGCCCACCAGCTGCTCCTCGATCATCCGATTGACGGCGTTGCCGCCACCGCCGCCCACGCCGATCACCTTCATCCGCGCGTTCTGGGCCGGGGGCTCTTCGATCCGGAAGGTCATGGCCTAATCGATCCTCTCGAGCTTAGAAGAAATCCTGGAGCCAACGTTTGACGGGGCCGATCACTTTTTCGACGGCCGGTGAACGACGAGCGGCAACACCGAAACCGCCGCTCTGGAGAACCTGTTTGGCGCCGTACAGCAGCAGCCCGGCGGGCACCGTCATTCGGGGCGCCGCGATCCGATCGACCAGGCCGCTCAGTCCGGTGCCCGGCTGGGCGATCCGCACCGGGAGCGCAAAGACTTCGCGGGTCAGCTCGACGATGCCCGGGATCTGGGCGCCGCCACCGGAGAGCACGACACCCGCCGCCAACCGCTGCCGGAACCCGGTCCGGTTGAGCTCGTCGAGGGCGAGTTCGAGGATCTCCTGCATCCGCATGTGCATGATGTGGGCGAGCACCCGCCGGTGGGCGGGTCGGGACGGCTGGCCCGGACCGGCCGGCAGCTCGATGACTTCGTCGTTCGACACCGCCGGCTCGTAGGCCGCCCCATGGCGTTCCTTGAGCTTTTCCGCGTCCTGCTGCGGAACCTGGAGGCCGTGGACGAGGTCGTTGGTGACGTGGTTGCCGGCGAACATCAGCGAAGCGGTGTGGCAGATCTTGCCCTGCTGGAACACCGCCACGTTGGTCGAGCCGCCGCCCAGTTCGATCAGGGCGCAACCCAGTTCCCGCTCGTCGGGCGTGAGCGCGGCCAGCGAGCCCGCCAGCGGCTCGAGGACGAATTCGCCGACCCGGAAGCCGGCCTTCTCGATGCACTTCTGGAGGTTGACCACCGCGCTCGACAGGACCGTGACCAGGTAGACCTGGGCCTCGAGGCGCGAACCGATCATCCCGATGGGGTCGGAAATGCCCGCCTGGCCGTCGACCAGGTAGTCCTGCGGCACCGCGTGGAGCAGCTCGTGGTCGCGGCTGAACGCCACGTTGGCCGCCACCTCGTTGACTCGGGCCACGTCGGCGGTGCGGATCTCGTTGCCGGTGACCGACACCACGCCATGCGACAGCCGACCCGCCACGTGCTCGCCGGCGATCCCGGCGTACACCGTGCCCACCTCGACGCCCGCCATGAGCTGGGCGTCCTTGAGAGCGCGTCCGATGGCCCGTGTGGTTTCCTCGATGTCGCGGACCACACCGCGGCGGATCCCGGTGGTCCGCTCCGACCCCACGCCGAGGACCCGGACCCCGGGATGCCGGGGATCGCCGGTGACCTCGCCGATGGCGGCGGCGATCCGGGTGGAGCCGAGATCGAGCGCGGCGACCAGGCGTTGACCCGAGGTACTCACGCGCCCCGCCCCCGGACGATGATCCGTCCGTCGAACCGCGCGTCCACCTCGGACACGGTCAGCTGGCGTCGGGTCAGCTCGGTCAGCACCGCCGCCGCCCCTTGAATGTGCTTCGTGGTGGCCCCCACCCTGAAAAGAAGTCGGTGTTTCGACGTTTCCAGCACGATGACGTTGCGATCCCGTTCGGCACTCAGTACGGTCTGGGCAAATTCCGGTTCGGCATCCTGGATCCGCTCGAGCAACCCCGCCACCGCGGAATCGGCCTCGCCGATCGGGAGGTCGGTCGGTGCCCGGGTCGGGTCGAACGGTAACACCCTGCCCCGTCGATCCACCAACACCAGTTTGCCCTCGGACCGGGCCAGCGCCACCGGCGCGAACTCCTCGATCTCGAACTCGAGCGCTCCCGGCAGCCGGCGGTGGACGGTTACCCGAGCTACCCCGCGGATCCCGAGCACCCGTCGCCGCGCCGGTTCGACGTCGTCGAAGAGGCTGGTGCCGGGCGGCAAGTCGGCCACCTTGGCCACCTCGGCGGCGGTCAGGAACCGCGAGCCCGTGACGTCCACCCGTCGGATCCGGAACACGCTCATCCGGCGGAGGAGGAGCGGGGTCAGGAACCACAACGCCACCAGGCCGGCCGCGACGCCGGCCCGGACGAGCCACCGCTTCACCGCGCCTCCAGCTCTCCGAGAACCTCAGGTCCCACTCGGGTCACGTCGCCGGCGCCGAGGGTCACGACGACGTCGCCGGGTTCGACTTCGGTCAGCACTTCGGCCGCGAGGGCGGTCCGGGCCGGCTGGTAGCGGACCGCGGCGCCCTTCTGTCGGGCGGCCTCGGCGACCAGATCGCCGGTGACCCCGGGGAGTGGCGCCTCGCGGGCTCCGTAGACGTCGGCCACGATGACCAAGTCGGCCGCCGCCAGCGCCGCGCCCATGGCCTCGGCGTGGAGCGCGGTCCGGCTGTAGAGGTGGGGTTGGAACACCGCCACCAGACGCCGTCCCGGAAACGCCTGTCGTGCCGCCGCCAACGTCGCGCCGAGTTCGGTCGGGTGATGGGCGTAGTCGTCCACCACCGTCACGCCCCAGGCCGATCCAACCCGCTCGAACCGCCGGCCCACGCCGCGGAACTGCCCCAGCGCCGCGGCCGCCTTGACCGGATCGGCCCCGAGGGCTACCACCGCGCCCAGCGCGGCGGTGGCGTTGCGGAGGTTGTGGAGGCCCGGCACCGCCAGGCTGAGCGGCACTGACCGGCCATCCGCCAGGCGGACCACCGCCCGGCTCTCCTCCGCCCCCAGGAAGATGTCGGTCAGGCCGACCCCTTCGGCCCCGGGGCCGAATCGCCAGACGCGGGCCGGGTCGAGTCCGGCTGCCACCCGATCCGAGCCGACGCCATCATTGCCCACCAGGATCCGCCGGGCGGAGCCGGCAAACCGAACGTAGGCGGCTTCCATGGCCTCGACCGAGCCGTAGCACTCGAGGTGATCGGGCTCGACGTTGTTGATGACCGCCACCGTCGGCGTCAGGGTCAGGAAGGCCTGATCGTATTCGTCCGCTTCGACCACGAACAAATCGGTGCCGCCAAGCCGCGCGTTGCCACCCCATTCCGGCACCCGCCCGCCCGCCAAACCCGTCGGATCGAGCCCGGCGCCGACCAGGGCCCCGGTGGTCATGACGGTGGTGGTGGTCTTGCCGTGGGTGCCGGCAATCGCCACGCAGGTGGCCGACCCGATCAATCCGGCCAACGCCACCTTCCGCGGCACGACCGGCACCCCGTGCGCGGCGGCTTCCACCAGGTCGGGATGCCCGGCCGGAATGGCGGCGCTGGCAATGACCGCCCGCGCTTCGGCCGCCAGCCGCGGCGCGCTCCCCTTGGCGATCTGGGCGCCCCGGGCGATCAGGTCGCCGACGCCGGCCAGATCGGCGTCCGACCCGGTAACCCGCATCCCCCGGCGGAGCGCGACCAATGCTAACGCGCTCATCCCGGCTCCCCCGGCCCCCACGAAGTGGAGTGGCCGGGAATCGGACTGGAGAAACAGGTTCATCCCTGATGGGCTAATCTAAAATGGCGCCTAGGCTTGGGAAAGGCGGACCGGGGTCCCCTCGGTGGTTCCGGACAGCCGGTCGAGCCGGTCGACGATCTCGTCCACCGCCCTCGGCCTTCCCCGGCCGGTGGCCCCCCTCCGGAGCGCCGCCAACGCCGCCGGATCGGCGAGGAGCCGGGCGATCTCGGCACCTAACGACTCGGCGCTGACGTCGGCCTGGCGCAGCATCACCGCCGCCCCCGCCGCCGCCATCGCCTCGGCGTTGCGGGTCTGGTGGTCGGCCGCGGCGGTCGGGAGCGGAATCAGGATGCTCGGCAGGCCCCAGGCGCAGATCTCGGCGATCGTCATCATCCCGGCCCGCGCCACCACCAGATCCGCCACCGCGTAGCCGTCGGCCGCCGGATCGAGGAAGTCGACCACCGTCACCCGCGGCGGCCGGTGGTAGCGGCGGAAGCGCTCGGCGCTGGCCCGGCCGGTGGCCCAGATGACCGTTAGGCGGTCCGCGCCCCCGCCGTCGATCCACCCCGCGATCCGCTCGTTGATGGCCACCGACCCCTGGCTCCCGCCCATTACCAGGACCACGGGTCCACCCTCGATCCCGAACCGGGCCCGGGCCGCGGCGGCCCGCTCCGGCGTCGGCGGCGCGATCGGGCTTCCGGTGACCGTGACGGTGGTCCGCGGCCCGCCCCGGAGGTGGCGGGCGGCCTCGGGGGCGCCCAGGAACACCTCGCGGACCCGCGGAGCGAGCCACCGGGTCACCAGCCCCGGAAACGCGTCCTGCTCCAGGATGGCCGTCGGGATGCCCCGGCGCGCCGCGGCCCACACGATCGGGCCGGAGGCGTAGCCGCCCGTGCCTAACACCAGGTCGGGCCGCTCGTCGGTCAGGAGCCGGCCGCACCGCCGCAGCAGCGTCAGGGCCAGCCACGGCCACCGCGCGTTCCGCCACCACTGCCGGCGGTAGATCGGTTCGAACGGCAGCAGATGGAACGGAAAGTCCCGGGTCGGGAGGAGCTGCGCCTCGACCCCCCGCTCCGCCCCGACCATCACGATCCGCCAATCCGGGTGGCGGCTCCGCAGCGCGGCGGCGATCGCGAGCGCCGGCATCAGGTGCCCGCCGGTGCCGCCCCCGGCGATCAGCACCGTCCGCCGGGCGGCCGAGTCGCGGTTCTTCGGGGGCGGAGCGGTCATCGACTCACCGGTCGGCCCCGCATCCGACCGACGCTGATCAGCACCCCGACGGTGAGGAGGGTCACCAGCAGGCTCGCCCGCCCCGACGACATGAACGGCAACGCCAGCCCGGTCGTCGGCATCAGGCCCATGTTGACCGCCATGTGCATCAGCGCCGACAGCCCGACCGCGGCGGTCAACCCGGTGGCCAGGTAGCGCCCGAACGGATCCGGCGCCGTCCGGGCGATCCGGAACCCGAGCCAGCAGAAGATCCCGAACAGGAGGATGACGAACAGCACGCCCAGGAAACCCCACTCCTCGCCGACGGTGGCGAAGAGGAAGTCGGACGAGGCGATCGGGAGATAGTCGAGCTTGAGCTGCCCCTCGCCGAACCCGACCCCGAAGAGCCGGCCGGCGCCGAAGCCCTTGGTGGCCTCGGTGAGCTGCCACGAGGTCCCCGCCTGGCAATCGGACGCGAGGCCGAAGAAGCAGCGGACCCGCTGGAAGCGGTACGGCTCCGCCACGATGGCGGCCACCGCGGCGAACAGGCCGGCCACGCCGAGCAGCATGAACTGCCCGATTCGAGCCCCGGCCGTGAAGAGCACCACCCCACCCAGGAGCGCGATGACCGTGGCCATCGACAGGTTCGGCTCCACCAGCACCAGCAGCGACACCGAGGCGGTGATGACCAGGACCGGGGCAACCCCCTTCTTGAAGTCCCGGATCTGCTCGCCCTTCTTGGCCGCGATCATCGACGCCCACACCACGATCGCGAACCGGGCCAGTTCCGAGGGCTGGAACGTCCCGCCCGGAAACCGGATCCAGCGCCGGGCGCCGTTGACCTCGGGCGCGATCGATCCGAGGCCCGGAATCAGCAGGAGCACCAGCAGCGCCACCGTGAACCCGAGGAGCAGCCAGGCCCCATCCCGCCACCGCTGGTAGTCGAGCCGCGCCGCCACCATCATCGCCACCCCGCCGATCGCGGCGCCGGACAGCTGCTTCAGGACCTCGCGGAGGCCCGCGCTGTGGAAGCTCGCCGCCGAGTAGACGCTGGCAATGCCGAACACGGTGAGGGTCGCGGCGACGACCGCCAAGAGCCGGGTTTCCCACCGGACTTCGCCGGGATGTTCGATGGTCGAAGCGCTCACATCCCCTCCACGATGGCCCGGAAGCGGGCCCCCCGTTCCTCGTAGTTGGCGAACATGTCGTAGCTCGAGCACGCCGGCGACAGCAGCACCGCGTCGCCCGGACGGGCCAGCCCGGCGGCCCGGGCCATGACGTCGTCGAAGCTGCCGCCCTCGACCACGTCGACCGACCCGCGCAAATCCGCGACGATGAGCGGCTTGGCCTCGCCATAGGCGATCACCGCCCGGCACCGTCCCAGCCGATCGGCCAACCGGGTGTATGGCTCGCCCTTGTGGCGCCCGCCGAGGAGCAGCACGAAGGGGCGGTCCATCGCGGCGATCGCCACTTCCGTCGACGAGATGTTGGTGGCCTTGGAGTCGTTGAGCCACAGCACCCCGCCGACCTCCCGGATCGGCTCCATTCGGTGCTTCAGCGCCGCCGCCCGTCCAAGGCCCGCCGTGATCGCCGCGACCGGGACGCCGATGGCGTGAACCGCCAGCGCGGCGGCCAGCGCGTTGGCCACGTTGTGGTCGCCCAGGAGGGGGAACTTGGCCCGATCGATGACCGGGACATCACCGATCCGGAGCGCGGTGGTGGTCCGGTCGAACCAACCGTCCGCCGGGCCGCTGGTGGAGAAGCGGCGCCGACGGCCTCGGGTGGCCGGCACCCACCGTTCCGATTCGGGATCGTCGCCATTGGTGATCCAGAAGGAATCGGCCGAGGCGTTGGCGAACATCCGGAGCTTGTCGCCGTAGTAGTCCTCGAGGCTCGGGTACCGGTCGAGGTGATCGGGCGCGAGGTTGGTGAGGACGCCGACGGTGGGACGAACGGTCGGCATGTCGTGCAGCTGGAAACTCGACAGTTCGACCGCCAGGACGTCCGGCCGTTCCGCCGCGAGCGCGATCTCGCAGAGCGGCGTGCCGATGTTCCCCGCCGTCCGGGCGCGCCGCCCGGCGGCCTCGAGCAGCTGGCCCACCAGCGCCGTGGTCGTGGTCTTGCCGTTGGTGCCGGTGATCGCCACGTACGGCAGGTCGTCGCCCAACACCCGGAGCCCGAGTTCGGCCTCGGCCCAGATCGGGACGCCCGCGTCCCGGGCGGCCTGGACCGGTGGCGCGCTCGGCGGCACCCCGGGCGACAGCACCACCAGCCGGGCGGCCGCGATCCGGCCGAGGTCGTGTCCGCCAACCTGGACGTCAGCGCCTAACGCCCGGAGCGCCGCGGCGGTGGCCTCGAGTCCCGCGCCGTTCCCGCCGTCGGAGGCATAGACCTCGACGCCGGCCGCCCGGATCAGGCGCGTGGCGGCCGAGCCGCTCCGGCCCAGTCCGACCACCGCGACCTCACCGGTCCGCCCGGGAACGTCCAGCAGGCCCATCCGGCTACCGGACCTTGAGCGTCGCCAGCGCCACCAGGGCGCAGAGCAGGCCGAGAATCCAGAACCGGACCACGACCTGGGTCTCCGGCCAGCCCTTCTTCTCGAAGTGATGATGGAGCGGCGCCA
The DNA here is from genome assembly GCA_016794825.1 of Gemmatimonadota bacterium. Classification (GTDB taxonomy): domain Bacteria; phylum Gemmatimonadota; class Gemmatimonadetes; order Gemmatimonadales; family GWC2-71-9; genus SHZU01. The sequence continues at coordinate 8,908 of JAEUJH010000048.1, read as the reverse complement.
TCCGGAAGACCCGATGGGCGTCGGCGTATTCCCGGCCGCGGGTCCGCTTGAACCACTTGTAGACGCCCATCTGGAGGATGACCGAGACCTGCTCCGCCACGAACACTCCACCGATGAGCAGGAGGAGGAACTCGGCCCGGAGCAGGATGGCCACGGTGCCGAGGGCGCCGCCGATCGCCAGGCTGCCGGTGTCGCCCATGAAGACCTGGGCCGGGTGGGCGTTGAACCACAGGAAGCCGAGGGCGCCGCCCATCAGGGCCGCGCAGAACACGGTCAGCTCGCCCGCCCCGGGGAGGTAGTAGAAGTTGAGGTAGGTGGTGGTGTCGATCCGGCCGAACAGGTACGCGAAGAACGCGAAGGTCGCGGCGGCGATCGCGGTCAGACCCGTCGCCAGGCCGTCGAGCCCGTCGGTCATGTTGACCGCGTTGCTGCTGCCGGTCACCACGAAGGTGACGAACCCGATGTACGCCACCGGCAGGAAGAGGACCACGGTGTACTTGAGGAACGGCAGCACGGTCGCGGTGGCCGGCAGGGTCGTTTCGGGCACCACCGGCTGGAGCCAGAGGTAGAGTCCGAGCGCGATCCCGAACGTCATCTGCCCGATCAGCTTCCAGCGAGCCACCAGGCCGCGCGGCTTGCCCTGCACCACCTTGAGGTAGTCGTCCAGGAACCCGATGGCGCCGGTCCAGAGCGTGGCCAGGATGGCCACCAGCACGAATCGATTGGTCAACGGGGCCCACAGCAGCGTCGGGACCACGGTCGCGAGCAGGATGATGAACCCGCCCATCGTTGGCGTGCCCCGCTTGACCTCGTGGTTGGCGAGCAGTCCAGTGCGGACCACCTGCCCGACCTTGAGCGCCTGGAGCTTGGCGATGATCGCCGGCCCGGCCGCGAACGCGATCAGGAGCGCCGTCACCACCGCGCCGGCCGCCCGAAAGCTGATGTAGTTGAACAGATTGAAGATGATGTAGTCGCGGCCCAGCGGAGCCAGCAGATGATAGAGCATCGGGTCTCGACTCTAGTGCGCGATTCGTGAAGTCAATGCCGGGATGATCCGCTCCAACGCGACCCCTCGCGAGCCCTTGAGGACCACGAGTTCGTCGCCCTTCAGTTGGCCCATCAGCGCGTCCGCCATGGCGGGCGCGTCCGGAGCCGTGATCAGTCGGGCACCCAGATGGCCCGCGTACGGCGCCAGGGCGGCGCCGAACTCGCCCACGGCGCCGAGGACGTCCGGTTCGAGCGCCGCCAGCCGCTCGGCGATGTCCTGGTGCAACCGCGCCGCGTCCGGGCCCAGTTCCCGCATGGTCCCGGCCACGAACACCAGACGGCGGCCACCCCGGATCCGCCCGACCAGATCGATCAGCGCCCGGAACGAGGCGGGGTTGGCGTTATAGCTGTCGTTGAGAACGGTGAGGCCACCGTACTGGGTCAGCTGGCCCCGTCCGTCCGGAATGGTAACCGCCTCGAGCGCCCGCGCCACCGCCTCCGGGTCGAGCCCGAGTTCGCGACCCACGGCCCAGACCAGCGCGGCGTTGGCCGCCTGGTGAAGACCCAGTTGCCCCACCACGAACGTGATGCCGTCGAACGTCACCTCCGGCCGGCCGCTGCTGTCGAGGACGGCTCGGCTCGGGGCCACGTCGGCCGGCGGCAGGCCCGCCGTCACCACCCGCCCGGCCAAGGCCCGCGCATCAGCCGCCACCGCCGGGTCGGTCCCGCCGATGATCGCGACCGGAACCCCGGCCACCAGCGATAGCTTTTCCCGGCGGACCCCCTCGAGCGAGCCGAAGCCCTCGAGATGGCCGGCGGCGACGTTGGTGACGACGGCGATCGACGGCTCGATGATCTCCCGATACCGGGCGATCTCGCCGGGCAGATTGGCGCCCGCCTCCACGACCAGGGCCTCGATGTCGTCCGGAGCCTCGAGAATGGTCTGCGGCACGCCGACCAGGTTGTTGAGGTTCTTCCGGGTGGCGTGCACCCGGAACCGGGTGCTGAGCGCGGCGGCCAGCATCTCCTTGGTCGACGTCTTGCCGTTGGTGCCGGTCACCGCCACGACCGGCCCGGTCAGCATCCGCCGTCGGTGGCGCGCCAACAGGCCGTAGGCGCGAAGGGGATCCGCCACTTCGTACCACACCATGCCCGCCACCTTCGGCGTGCCGGTTCGAACCACCGCGCCGGAGGCGCCGGCTGCCCGGGCCTGGTCGAGGAACGTGTGGCCATCGAACCGCTCACCGGAGAGCGCCACGAACAGGGCGCCGGGGCCGAGTGTTCGGGTATCGGTGACGATGCCGGAGTAGACCAGGTCATCCGAGCCAGCGCCAAGATCGAGGGCGGAACGGACCGCCCGGTCGGTCCACCGCATCAGGACCGGCCGCCAAGCACGTCAGCGACGATCTCGCGTTCGTCGAACGGGAGGTACTGCTTGCCGATGATCTGGTAGGTCTCGTGACCCTTGCCCGCCAGGACCACGGTGTCGCCACTGACGACGTCGGCCAGTGTCCGGCGGATGGCCTCGCGCCGGTCCGGGATCCGTTGAAAGGCGGTGCCCGGCGGGATGCCGGCCACGATGTCGTCGATGATCCGTTCGGGATCCTCGGTTCGCGGGTTGTCCGAGGTGACGACGACGAGGTCGGCTCGCTCCGCGGCAAGCTGCCCCATGATCGGCCGCTTGCCCTTGTCGCGATCACCGCCGCACCCGAACAGGACGATGAGGCGTCCCGACGTGATCGGGCGGAGGGTGTCGAGCACCCGCTCGAGCGCGTCCGGTTTGTGGGCGTAGTCGCGAATGACCAGACAGGGTCGCTCGGCCAGCCGTTCCATCCGGCCCGGCACCTGGGGCGCCGTGCCCAGTCGGGCGACCACGTGGTCGAACGGGAGGCCGAGACCGAGAGCGCAGGCCGCGGCGCCGAGAGCATTGGCGACGTTGAATTCGCCGGGGAGCGGAATCGTCACCTCGGCCGTTCCGTAGGGGCCGGTCAGGGTGAACCGGCTCTCCGCCGGGAGCAGGACCACGCCCTCGGCCCGGACCTTGGCGGTCGGGTCGACGCCGAAGGTGATCGCGTCCGGCCGCGCGGCCAGGTCGTGCCAGGCCGGATCGTCGCGGTTGACCGCCACGACGCCCCCGGGCGCCAGCAGGTCGAGCAGGCCGAGCTTGGCCCGGCGATAGTCGTCCATCGTCGGGTGGTAGTCGAGATGTTCGCGGCTCAGGTTGGTGAAGATGGCGCCGTCGAACGCGAGCCCGTCGAGCCGTCCCTGGTCGAGCGAATGGGACGAGGTCTCCATCGCCACCCGTTCGACGCCCGCCGACACCAGCCCGGCCAGCGTGGCCTGAAGGTCCACCGGGCCCGGCGTCGTCAACGAGCCGGCGGTCGACGGAATGGCGCGGCCGGCGCCGTCGAACGCGCCCAGGGTCCCGATGCTGCCGGCGGTGCCCTGCTCGTTCAGGAGATGGCGGATCAGCAGCGTCGTGGTCGTCTTGCCGCTGGTGCCGGTCACGCCGATCAGGGAGAGGTGCCGGGCCGGATCGCCGTACCAGGCGCGCGCGAGGGCGATGGCCGCCCGGCGTCCGTCGCGAACCACGACGACTGGAACGCCGAGGTCCGGCTGGGCGGCCTCGACCACCACCGCGGCGGCCCCGGCCCGGACCGCGTCGGTCAGGTAGCGGTGGCCGTCGACCTGGGAGCCGCGGACGGCCACGAAGAGCGAGCCGGGGGCCACTTCCCGGCTGTCGGTCGTCACGCCGAGGATGAGCGGCAGCGTGGCGGGGCCGGAGACCAGAAGGTCGTCGCGGCCGAGCGCCTGGAGCAGGTCGGCCCCCGTGGGTCGGCTCATGAGGACCTCCCCCGGCTGGCGACCAGGGTGACCGCCTTGCCGGTGCCTAACGAATCGCCGGCGGCGGGGACGGTTCGCTGCACCACCCCGGCGCCCTCGAGTCGGACCTGGAAGCCGCGCCGATGGAGCGAGGCCGCGGCGGTCCGGACCGGCTGCCCCACCACGTCGGGCACCTCGCGAATCTGACTCGGTCGCGCGGTCCGGGCGGCCACCGGGAGCGCGACCCAACTGCGTGGCGCCGGCGGCGTCTTCCCGGCCGGCCGGTCTGCCTGCTTCGGCGCCCCGGGAACCCGATCCTCCGCCAGGCGGACCCGGTCGAGCGACGTCCGCCGGGCTGACAGCGCCTGACGGAGCATCGACTGCACCACCGGCGCCGCCACCAGGCCGCCGTAGTAGTCGCCTTGGGGCCGTTCGATCCGGACCACGAACACGAGTTGCGGATCCCGGGCCGGGTACATCCCCGCGAACGACGCCGCGTGCTCGTCGGTGTACCGGCGGTTCTTGACCAGCCGGGCCGTGCCCGTCTTGCCGAGCACGGTGCCTTTGACCTGGGCCTGACCGCCGGTGCCGGAATCGGCGGCGGACAGCGCGAGGTACTGGCGCAGCGTCGCCGCCACCTCGCTCGAGATGACCCGCCGAATGGCGAGCGGTTCGTGCTGATGGATGATCGACCCGTCCGGCGCCCGGACCTCCTTGATCAACGTGGGCGCCATCAGGATGCCGTCGTTCGCAATCGCGCCGTAGGCGGCCGCCAGTTGGACCGGCGTCACCATGATGGCGTAGCCCATGGCCGCGCTGAGCCCCTCGATGACCGGGTTCCAGCGGTCCGGCCGGGGCAGCCGGCCGGGATCCTCGCCCGGGAACTCGACCCCGGTTGGCGTCCCGAGACCGAAGGCCCGCAGCATTTCGTAGTGCTCGACCGGATCGAGCCGGAGCGAGAACTTCCCGATCCCCACGTTGCTCGACACCTGAATGGTCCGGGCCAGGCTGATCGGATGCTTCTGGGGGTGATCGTCGCGCACCGGCCTGGGCCGGCCTTTGACGGCCCAGACGCCGTTTTCGGGCGCCACGGTTTCCTGCGGCTTGACCCGGTCGAGCGCCAGGAGCGCGGCCGCCGTGAGCGGCTTGGCGGTGGACCCGGGTTCGAACGAACTGTTGAAGTAGGACGCGCTGGCGAGCTGCGTCCCGGTCTCGGTTACCTGGCGCGAGGCCGCCGCCAGGACCTCGCCGGTGCGAGGGTCGAGGAACACGATGTCGCCGCTTCGGGGCGACCATTGCCGGAACACCTCGGTGAGCGCCCCTTCGGCGATCTCCTGGAGTTCGCCGTCGATGGTGAGCACGACGTCGTGTCCCTTGACCGGCACCTTGCCGACCCGTCCCGGCGATTCGTAGATCCGACCCTGCCCGTCCTTGATGAAGACGGCGGTTCCGGGAACCCCGGACAGCAGCGAGTCGAGGAACCGCTCCAGCCCCGAGGCGCCCCGGGAACTGTCGGGCGACAACGCGCCGATCAGCGGCCGGGCCAACGGCCCGGAGGGATACTCGCGACGATAGACGGGCGTCAGGTGAACCCCTCGAAACCCGCGAAGGCGGCGAACCTGCCCCGCCGTGAACGGGCCGTGGGCGTAGAAGTCGTCCTTGGCCCGGAGCGCGTCGCGCAGCTTGGCGACCTTGAATCCGACATCGGCGCGGTAGACCCGGAGCAGTGAGTCGCGGGCCTTGACCTGTTCGCCGGAGATGTCGATCCGGTACCGCTCCAGCGAGGCGGCCAGCAGGGTGCCGCCCCGATCGAAAATCGCACCCCGGGGTGCGTCGAGCACTCGGCGGACGGTACGCTCCGCCGTGGCCTGCTTGGCGTAGTTCTTCCCTTCGACCAGCTGGAGGTACCCGGCTCGGCCGGCGACCAGGAGGGCGCCGAGGAGAAACCCCAGTTCGAGCGCCCCGATCCGGGCTTCCGGCTTGGCCATCCTCAGCGACCCTCCGGGCGCCCGTCAGCGCCCACGACCAGGATGGTGGAGGAGGTGTCCGACGGGAGGGAGAGCCCGAGCCGGGCCACCTTGGGCAAGAGAGCCTGGGCGCTCGAGGCCACCTGGATCTGCTGTTCGAGTTCGAGGCGGCGCGATTCGAGGCTCCGGCGCTCGGCCCGGAGCCGGTTGAGCCGGCCCGAGGTGTCGAACGCGGCCTTCTGGCGGGCCACGACGGCGGTCGCCACCAGGAGGAAGGTGCCGAGCCAGAAGGCGACCCAATAGCGCCCGGTGCCCTTACGACGCCGCGCCATCAGCGACCTCGAACACCCGGAGCTTGGCGCTCCGGGCCCGCGGGTTGGCGGCGACCTCCGCCTCGGAGGCCACCACGGGCCGCCGGGTCAGGGTCCGGCCGAGCGGACGACCGCGACAGGTGCAGATCGGTTGAGTCGGCGGACAGACGCAGGCGGCGCTCCAATCCCGGAAGGCGTTCTTGACGAGACGATCCTCGCCCGAATGATAACTGATCGCCGCAAGGGCCCCGCCCGGCACCAGCGCGTCCCGGAACGACGGCAGGGCCCGCTCGAGTCCCGCCAGTTCGTCGTTGACCACGATCCGAATGGCCTGGAAGATCCGGGCGAAATCCGCCGGCCCGCTGCGGGGGCCTAACGCCGAGCGGATGGCGTTGACCAGGTCGTCGGCCGTCTGGAACGGCCGGGTGGCCCGCCGGCGGACGATTTCGGCCGCCAGCCGGCGGGCCCGGGGCTCATCGCCATAGTCGGCCAGCCAGGTGGCCAGGTCCCGCTCGGCACTTTCGTTGAGGAGCTCGGCGCCGGTCGGTCCGGTTCCGGTCATCCGCATGTCGAGGGGCACCCCGGGTCGGAAGCTGAACCCGAGCCGATCATCGTCGAGCTGACGCGAGGACACGCCCAGATCGAGCAGGATCAGATCGGGCCCGAAGTCGGCGATGGCGGCGAGGGTGTCGTCGTCGTAGGCGTTCCCCTGCCGGATCCGAAGGGCATCGCCACCCAGCCGTTCCCGGGTCCGGCGGATGGCCTCCGGGTCCTGGTCGATCCCGAGCACCTCGGCGCCGCGGGCCAGGAAGAGGGCGGCGTGACCACCGTCGCCCAGGGTGCAGTCGACGACCCGCCGCGGGCCGGGCACGAGGGCAAAGAGGGCGTCCGCCAGGACGGGTTGATGGAACGGCTCGGTGGTCATGGGCGAAAGAAAATCACCCCGCCTCGAAAAGAGGCGGGGTGATCGGGACGGGGCTGACGGGGCTCGAACCCGCGACCTCCGCAGTGACAGTGCGGCACTCTAACCAAGCTGAGCTACAGCCCCTGGTCCTTCGAGCCCGCAAATATAGACGAGGCCCCTACGGCTTACAATAGGCCTTCTTCATCTGCGCGATCCGGGGCCGGTACGACGACTCGATACTCTGGATCCGGGGGCCCATGTCGGCCTCGGTGGCCGCCGACACGCCCTTGCCGGCGTTCATGGCGGCCAGCGTCTCGTTGACCCAGGTCTCGAGGGCGCCGACCAGATCGCAGCTCTTGCCGGCGACGACCGCGGCGTCCTTGTCGGTAATCTGGCCCATCATGCCGAACCCGAGCACGTAGTTGGCCAGAACGTGGCCCCGGCTGCCGGGCTTGAGCAACGCCGACGCGCGCTTGCCGAGTTCCATCGCGAGGGGGAAATCGATCGGCTGGGTCTGGAGGACCGGCAACCCGCCCTCCTGAGCCAGGATGATACCGAGATTGGTCTTGTCGCTGTCCTGCCCGCCCTCCTCGACGACGACCCCGAACTCGATCGCCTCCTTGTACCGCTTCTCCTTGATGAGCGCCCGCACCGCCCGGATGACCGGCTGGAGGTCTGATTTGTCGACTTCGATCAGCCGCCGGGTGACCGCGAGCACGCTGTCGACCGGACCCGCCATCTCATACCCGCGGATCAACTCGCCGAGGAAGTACCCGTTGGTCGGGAACTTCCTGCTGGCCGTCGAGGCCCACTTGATCAGCGTCGCCGGCGCGGTGGTGTCCTGCGAGGCGATGTAGACCGTCTTCTGGAGATTCAGCGTGTCGGCCTTCGAGGTGTCGATCGCGAAGACCTGCTCCATGGCGGCAATGGCGCACTTCCACTTGCTCTGCACCAGACACGCGGTGGCGAGCATGTTCTGCATGTCGGGGTTCGACGGGTCGCGCGAAATCGCGTCGTTGGCGATTTCCTCGCCGAGACCCGGCTTGCCGGCGGAAATGAAGAACCGGACGGCTTCCTCGACGACCTTCTGGTTGTTCGGCGCCACCAGGATCAGCTGACGGTAGGTGTCGATGATGTTGGTGGTGTCGTGCTTGGCCTGATACTGGCCGAGCAGGCCGCCCCAGGCCTCGAGGCTGAGCCGATCGCCGACCGTCGCGGCCTTGTAGTGCGCGATGATCGAATCGGGCGGCAGCTTCTGAGTGGTGGCGAGCTGGGCCAGGCAGAACTCGGCGGGGCCGTGGTTCGGCTGGGCCTTGATCGCCTTGGCCGCGGCCTCCACGGCCTTGGCGGGCTGGGTGGCGGAGAAGTTCTCGCAGTTCTTGGCGTCGGGCAGCGCGGCGAACGCGCCGCGGAGCGACTCGGCCAGCTTGCCGCCGAAGTCCTCGGGGCTTTGCCCCGCCACCTGCGTCATCGAGACGATGTGGCCGGTCTGGTCGTTGCCGGCCAGGAGCCGGGCTTCGACGGTCAGACGCCCGCCCTCGCCGCGTGACAGCGACCCGACGACGATGGCGCGGGCCTGGAGCTGCGACCCGAGCTGACGGGCCACCAGCGGCGGGAGCACGGCGTCGGCCGGATACCCGTACTGGAGGAGCGCGTCGTTCATCTGGTTCCGGAGGATCACGTTGTACCACTTGTCCGCGATCGACTCCATCTTCTCGCGCATCCCCGTCCCGACCCGCACCGCCGCGGCCGAATCGGCCGCGCTGAAGGTGTGGGGATTGGCGACGAGCAGGCGGGGAAGATTGCGCGGCTGAGTCGGCGGGCGGCTGGCGCGCAGCTGCGCGCTGAGAGGAGCGACCGCACCGAGAGTCAGGATGCCGAGGACGACCGGAGCAACACGCAAACGCATTCTCGAA
>JAEUJH010000032.1 GCA_016794825.1 Gemmatimonadota bacterium | reverse complement strand
GCCGAAGCCGCCGATCCCCCGCGATGTCGCTGGTAACGCTTCAACCGGCTGGAATTGCACCGCCTCGACCCGGGCCACCACCAGCTGCGCGATTCTCATCCCGCGGCTCACCCGGAACGGCTCCTGGCCCAGATTGACCAGCCCGACCTTGAGTTCGCCCCGGTAGTCCGAGTCGATCGTGGCCGGCGTGTTGGGAAGGGTGATCCCGTGCTTGATGGCCAGCCCGGACCGGGGGCGGATCTGGATCTCGAAGCCTTCGGGAATCGCGACCGCGAACCCGGTGGCGAACAACCGCCGTTCGCCCGGGGCCAGGTCGCCATCTTCGGCCGCGGCAATGTCGGCCCCCGCCGCGCCAGCCGTCTGGGGCGCCGGTACCGGAAGGCCTTCCCCGTGGGGAAGGCGCTGGATCAGCACAGTGACCATGGGAGTATCGAACCCGAGCGCCGGGGCGGAACCGGGCCCGCCCCGACCAGAGCGGGCGGAACCAGGCCCGGTCCCGCCCGGCCCGCCGTCGTTAGAGAACCTGCCCGACGTCCACCAGGGGCAAGCCGAACGCCTCGGCAACGCCCGGGTAGACGACCTTGCCGTTGACCACGTTGAGCCCGAGCCGAAGGGCGCCGTCCTGCCGACAGGCCTCCTTCCAACCGAGCTTGGCGAGCTTCTGGCCGTACGGAAGGGTGGCGTTGGTGAGGGCCAGGGTCGACGTCCGCGGCACCCCGCCCGGCATGTTGGCGACGCCGTAGTGGAGGACCCCGTCGACGAAGTAGATCGGGTTCTCGTGGGTGGTCGGCTTGATGGTCTCGACACACCCGCCCTGGTCGACCGCCACGTCGACGATGACCGCGCCAGGCTTCATCTGCTTGAGGTCGTCCCGGCGGATCAGCCGGGGCGCCTTGGCGCCCGCGATCAGGACCGCGCCGACCACCAGGTCAGCCCGCTGAATGGCACCCAGGATGTTGTAGCGGTTGGAATGGAGCGTGGTGACGTTGGACGGCAGGACGTCGTCGAGATACCGGAGCCGGTCGAGCGACAGGTCGAGGATCGTGACGTTGGCGCCCATCCCGGCGGCCATCTTGGCCGCGTTGATGCCGACCACGCCGCCGCCGATGATGGCGACGTCCGCCGGCGCGACCCCGGGAACCCCGCCGAGCAGGACCCCACGCCCGCCGTGGACCTTCTCGAGGTACTTGGCCCCCTCCTGCACCGCCATCCGGCCCGCCACTTCCGACATCGGCGTCAGGAGCGGCAACTCGCCGGTCGGCAGCTGGACCGTCTCGTAGGCGACGGCCACGGCCCCCGAGCTGATCACGGCGCGGGTCAGATCCTCGGCGGCCGCGAAGTGGAAATAGGTATAGATCAGCTGCCCCGCCCGCATCCGGGGCCATTCGACCGCGATCGGCTCCTTGACCTTCATGATCATCTCGGCCTTGGCCCAGACCTCGTCCGCCGTCTCGAGGATCCGGCCGCCCGCCTTGACGAAGTCGTCGTCGGAAAAGCCGCTGCCGAGGCCGGCGCCTTTTTCGATGTAGACGGTGTTGCCGCCACTGGCCAGCAGTTCGCAGCCCGCCGGCGCGAGCGCCACGCGGTTCTCGTTGGTCTTGATCTCTTTGGGTACGCCGATGATCATGATCGTCTCCACTGACTGGTTAGACGGGCTCAGCGCCCGCCCAATGCCACCATGGTCAACCGGTCGGGCGCGAAGAACTCGGCCGCGACCGCCCTCGCTTCGTCTTCGCCGACCGCGTCGATGGCGGCCAGCACTTCATCCAGCTTCCGATAACGATCGTCGTTCAGGACGAATCCCGCCAGCCGGTGCATCCGGCTGGTCGGGTTCTCGAGGGCCAGCATCAACTGCCCCTTGAGCTGGCGTTTGCCGTCGGCCAACTCCTCGGCCGACAGTCCCTCGGCGGCCAGCCGGCCGAATTCCTCGCGGATCACCCCGGTCGCCTGGTCGGCGGTGTCCGGCTGGGTCCCGACGTAGACGGCCACCAGGCCGTTCGATCGGTAGACCTGCTGGTAGGCGTACACCGCGTAGGCCAGGCCCAGTTCCTCCCGGACCCGCTGGAACAGCCGGCTCGACATCCCGCCGCCGAACACGTTGGTCAGGATCGCGAGCGGATAGCGGCGCGGATCGCGGGCCTCGAAGGTGTCCGCCCCCATCACGATGTGCGACTGGGCCGTGTCCCGCGCCACCGCCGTCGCCTCGCCCCGGACCGCCGGAGCCGTCGCCACGGCGGGCCGGGGCGGCGCAAAGCCCTGATCGTCGAACCAGCCGAGCCGCATCAGATCTTCGAGCAGCTCGTCGTGATCGACGTTGCCGGCCGCCGCCACCACCGCGTTGCCGGGGTAGTAGGCCTGGGCGTGGAACGCCTTCAGTTCGCCGACGGTCAGGCGTCCGACCGTCTCCGGCGTGCCAAGAATCGAGTACCCGTAGGGGTGGTCCGGCCAGAGCGCGGCCGAGAAGAGGTCGAACACGAGATCGTCGGGCGTGTCCTGCACGCCCTTGATCTCCTCCAGCACGACGTTCCGTTCGAGGTCGAGATCTTCGGCCCGGATCAGCGGCTTCCGGACCAGGTCGGTCAGGATGTCGACCGCCAGGGAGAGGTCTTCGTCGAGGACGTGGGCCTGGTAGCTGGTCTGATCGCGACCGGTGTAGGCGTCGAGCGATCCGCCCCGGACTTCGAGGGCATGAGCCAGTTCGCGGGCGGTCCGCCGTTCGGTGCCCTTGAACACCATGTGCTCGAGCAGGTGGGCAATGCCCATCTGCTCGCGCCGCTCATGCCCGCTCGCCGAACGGATCCACACCCCCACGGCGGCCGAGCGGAGCCCTGGCAGGTGCTCGGAGAGCACCTGGAGCCCGTTCGGCGCGGTGGTTCGGTGGAGCCGCTCGTCGAGTTGCTCCCGGACCACCGTCACTCCTTCGGGAGGAGCGCTTTCCGGGACAGCTTCATCCGGCCCCGATCGTCGACTTCGAGCAGCTGGACCCGGACGATGTCACCCTTCTTGACGACGTCCTCCGTCTTCTCGGTCCGGCCGTGCTGGAGCTCGCTGATGTGGAGCAGCCCTTCGACCCCGGGGATGATCTCGACGAAGGCCCCGAACGCCGTGGTGCTCTTGACCGGGCCTTCGTAGATCTTCCCGACCTCCGGCTCGGCCACGAGCGCGGAGACCATTTCCCGGGCCTTGTCGCCGGCTTCGCCGCCGACGGCCGCGATGGTGACGAGACCGGAATCCTCGATGGTGATCTTGGCGCCGGTGGCGTCCTGGATGCCCCGGATCGTCTTGCCCTTCGGCCCGATGACGTCGCCGATCTTGTCGGGCTTGATCATCATCGTGAAGATCCGCGGGGCGTACTTCGAGAGGTCCGACCGCGGCGCGGCCAGGGCCTTCTTCATCTCACCCAGGATGTGGAGCCGCCCCTTCCGGGCCCGCTCCAGCGCGTCCGTCATGATCTCGAGCGTGAGGCCGTCGATCTTGATGTCCATCTGGATGGCGGTAATGCCCTTCTCGGTCCCGGCGACCTTGAAGTCCATGTCGCCGAGGTGATCCTCGGAGCCGAGGATGTCGGTCAGCACCGCCACCCGCTTGCCCTCCATGATCAGCCCCATGGCGACGCCGGCGCACGGCGCCTTCATCGGCACGCCGGCATCCATCAGGGCCAGCGAGCCGCCGCAGACCGACGCCATCGACGACGAGCCGTTCGACTCGAGGATTTCCGACACGACCCGGAGCGTATAGGGGAACGAATCGAAGTCCGGGAGGAGCGGCTGCAGTGCCCGCTCGGCCAGCGCCCCGTGCCCGATCTCGCGGCGGCTGGTGCCCCGCAACGGGCGGACTTCGCCGGTCGAGTACGGCGGGAAGTTGTAGTGGAGCATGAACGACTTGGTCGCTTCGCCCGGCACGTCGATCGAGTCGATCCGCTGCTCGTCGTCGGCGGTGCCAAGGGTCACGGCCACCAGCGCCTGGGTCTGGCCCCGGGTAAAGAGCGCCGAGCCGTGCACCCGCGGGAGGAGGCCGGCTTCGATCGAGATCGGCCGGATCGTCTCGAGATCCCGCCCGTCGATCCGCTCGCCCTTGTCGAGGACCTGGTTCCGCATGGTGCGGTACTCGATCTCCTCGAGTTCGTGCTCGGCGTCCTTGACCTTGTCGGGGAACTCGGCCGTGATCGTGGCGAGCGCCGCGTCGCGGACGGCCTTGAGCTGGGCGGCGCGCCCGGCCTTGTCCTTGTGGTTGATGGCCTTGGCCATGTCCTTCTCGGCCAGTTCCTTGACCCGCTTGATGACCGCGGCGTCGCCGGCGGCCTTGGTCCAAGGCATCTTCTTGGCGCCGGCCTTCTTGACCAGCTCCTCGACGTGGCCGCGGAGCTCCTTGATGCCCTTCTGGGCCACCTTGATGGCCTCGACCAGATCGGCCTCGCTCACCTCGAGCGAACCGCCCTCGACCATGTCGATGAACTCGCCGCTGCCGCTGACCGTGAGGTCGACGTCGGAGAACTCGAGCTGATGGAAGGTCGGGTTGAGGATCCACTTGCCCTCGACCCGGCCGACCCGGACGGTGGCCAGCGGCCCGTTCCACGGAATCGGCGAGAGCGAGAGAGCCGCGGCGGCCGCGAAGGCGCCGAGGACGTCGGCGTCATGCTCCTGATCGGCCGACATGACGGTGACGAACACCTGGACTTCGTTCTTGAAGCCCTCGGGGAACAGCGGCCGGATCGACCGGTCGATGATCCGGGCGGCCAGGATTTCCTTGTCCGACGGACGCCCTTCCCGCTTGATGAACCCGCCGGGGATCTTGCCCGCGGCGTAGGTCTTTTCCCGGTACTCGACGGTGAGCGGGAAGAACGGGAGGCTGGTTTCCTTCGGACTCACGGTCACGGCCGCGAGGACGACGGTTTCGCCGAACTGGACCAGGACCGACGCCGCGGCCTGCTTGGCCAGGCGGCCGGTCTCGAGGACCAGCGGACGACCGGCAAATGTCGTTTCAATACGATGCACGGAGATATCCCTCATGGTTGGCGGCGGCGGAACGAGTTCCACGACCGGGGCATGCCAATGCGTCGAGGGCGCCCCGGTTCGTGGGGCGCCCTCGTCGACACGCCGACTGATTTAGTGACGGAGACCCAGATCCTGGATCAACGCCCGGTAGGTCTCGAGATCCGAATTCCGGAGATACGAGAGCAACCGTTTGCGCTGACCGACCATCTTCAGCAGGCCGCGCCGGCTGTGATGATCCTTGGGATGGGTTCGGAAATGGTCCGTGAGGGAGTTGATCCGTTCGGTGAGCATCGCCACTTGCACCTTGGCCGACCCGGTGTCGGTTTCGTGCTGGCGGAACTTCGTCATCACACCCTGCTTGTCGTACCCCATTCTCGTGTCCTCTTGCCTGCTTGCTGACTGCGTTCTCTGGGCCGTAAGTGGTTATAGCCTTTAATTATAGGGCGGAGCCTCCCGACCTGCAAGCCCCTCCCTTCGGGCCCCAGGGTCCACCCCCGGTCAACCAGGCCCTACTCAGCCCGAATTGCGCTCAGGGGGTCGATTCGGGTGGCCCGCGCGGCCGGAATCCAGGCGGCCACCAGGGTTACCGCCCCGAGCAGGAGGGGGACGGCCAGGAAGGTGACCGGGTCGAGGGGGCCAACCCCGAAAAGCAGGCTCCGGATCCCCGTGGCCAAGGCAGCCGCCGCGCCGGCCCCGATCAGCGCCCCCCAGCCCGCCAGCCGAGCCCCCTCGACCAGGAACATCCGCCGCACGGCGGCCGGGGCCGCCCCCAACGCCAGCCGGACCCCGATTTCCCGGTGCCGCTGGGTCACCGAAAAGGCCATGACCCCGTAGACCCCGATGGCTGCCAGGAGGAGGGCCACCGCCGCGAAGGCCAGGACGAACCCGGCATAGGTCCGCGGCAGGGCCACGGCCTCCCGGGCGGCCGCCTCGAGGGTCGAGGTCCCCGCGATCGGGACCAGGGGATCGACGGCCCGGAGAGTCTCCCGAATGGCGGCCAGGGCCGCCTCCCGGCCGGCCGTAGGGGCCAGGACCAGGGTAACGCCCCGGACCGGGAACCGGCCGATCGGGACGAACATTTCCGGCTTGACCGGCTCGCGCGGGCCGTCCGGCCGCCCGTCGGCGACGACCCCGATGACCGTCGCCCGGTTGCCGTCGTCGTCGACCAGTTCCCGCCCCACCGGCGATCGGTCGCGCCAGAAGCGGCGGGCCGTCTCCTGGTTGATCACGATCGGGATCCCGGAGCTGCTCTGGTCCGCCGGCTCGAACATCCGGCCCGCCACGAGACGGAAGCCCAGGACCTGGAGGTAGCCGGTCGACACCGTCCGGTACCAGACCCCACCGCCCAGTTCGGGCTTCGGTTCTCCGGGCGCCGTCATCCCCGTGTCCTGGTCTCCGCCGCCAGACAGCGGGGCCTGATCGACGGCCTCGGCCGCCGCCACCGCGGGGTGGGCCCGGAGTCGACCGAGGAGATCCTCGATGGCCGCCACGGCCCGGGTCGGTTCCTGATACCGGGCCCGCGGAAACGTGACCGACGCCGTGACGACGCCTTCGGTTCGGAATCCGAGGTCGACCCGCTGCATGGCGAGGAAGCTTCGGAACAACAGGCCGGCGCCCACCAGCAACATCACCGACAGCGCGATCTCGGCCACCACGAGTCCGTGCCGGAGCCGACCCGACCGCCGACCGCCCGGCCGGGACGCCATCCGGAGGACCTCCATCAGATTGACGCCGACGCTCCGCATGGCCGGCAGCGCCCCGAACAGGAGGCCCGACAGGACCGTGACCAGCGCCGTGAACGCCACGACGGCGCCGTCGATCCGGATCCGCTGGACCGCGCGCACCGCCGGCGGCACCAGCGACGACAGCGCGCCGCCCGCCACCACCGCGAGCGCCAGACCGAGGGCCCCGCCGAGGGCCGCCAGGAGGAGGCTCTCGGTGATCAGCTGGCGGAGGAGCCGACCCCGGCCCGCGCCTAACGCCGCCCGAACCGCCAGCTCGCGGCCCCGACTGGCGCCCCGGACCAGCAGCAGGTTGGCCAGGTTGACGCAGGCGATCAGGAGTACCAGACCGACTGCTCCGGCGAGGGTGACGAGCGCGGCCCGCGAGGTGCCGGTGATCTGATCGTGCAGCGGGATCAGCCAGACGCCCCGTCCGCGATTGGTCTCCGGAAACTCCGTCGCCAGCCGGCTGGCGATGGTGGCGAGATCCTGATGCGCCTGCACCATCGTGGCCTCGGGCTTGAGGCGGCCGATGGCTCTGAGGACGATGCAGTCCCGCCGGCAACCGCTCGTGGCCGGCCGCCGGTAGGGGCGCCAGATCTCGGCGTCGGTCAGGGCCGGCGATCGAAAGTTCGGCGGCAGGATCCCGACGAGGGTCCACGGCTCGCCAATGAGAGTGAGCGGCCGGCCGAGGGCGGCCGGATCGGCGCCGAGCCGGCGGCGCCAGAAGCCGTCCGTCACGATCACCACGGGAGGGGCCGCCGCGTCGTCGTCGGCCAGCGAAAAATCCCGCCCGAGCGCGGGGCGAATCCCGAGGGTCGCGAAAAAGCCGGCGGTCACGGTCCCGCCCTGGAGGGCTTCCGGCTCGCCGTCGCCCGTCAGGTCGGGGCCCCAGCCCTGATAGGCGGCCATCGACTGGAACGTCCGATTCTCCCGCTGCCAATCGAGAAAGTCCGGAGGCGTGAGCCACTCCGGGGTGGCCCGCCCCGACGCGCGCTCGTCGGTCCAGAGCTGGACCAGCCGGTCCGCCGCCGGATACGGCAGCGGCGCGAGCAGGACCGACCGGACCACCGCGAAGATGGCCGAGTTGGCGCCGATGCCTAACGCGATGGTCAGGATGGCCACCAGCGCGAAGCCCGGCGCCCTGCCCAGGCCCCGGAGGGCGCCACCCAGATCCTGTCGAAGTTCGGCCAGCCAGCCGAGCCGGCTCCGGCGGCGGAGCGTCTCGGCCCGCTCGTCGGCGCACGCCGCCAGGACCCGCTCCCGGTCGCCGAAGGACGCGAGGGCGGCCTGCCGCGCCGCCTCCGGCGTCAGGCCCTGCGCCTCGAACTCCCGGGCGCGTTGTTCCAGATGAAAGGCGATTTCCCGCTCGACGTCCGCCTTGGCCCGGCGGGGATCGTCCGGAAGCCGGAACGGCGTGTTCATGGGGCCTCCGCGGTGGCATCGAGCGCCAGGCGCATGACCCGGGCAAACCGACCCCAGCGTTCCGCCTCGTCCCGCAGCCGGCGGCGGCCCTCGGCGGTCAGGCGATAGAACTTCGCCTCGCGGTTGGTGTCGGTGAGTCCCCACTCCTCCGCCACCAGGCCGCGCCGCTCGAGACGATGGAGGGCCGGGTAGAGCGCGCCCTCCTGGACCAGAATCTCTTCCTCGGTCGTGTCCCGGATCCAGCGGCCGACGGCGTAGCCGTGCCGGGGGCCCCAGCTCAGGGCCTTGAGGATCAGCAGGTCGAGGGAACCCGTGAACAGGTCGCTTCCCGCCATGGCGGTCTCCCGGTCGGGGGATGCCGCGCCCGGACCGACCGGGCGCGGATTCCCCGCAAGGTTAGACCCGTATACCTATTTGAACAAGGGGTGGCAGAACAAGGGGTCTGACCCGACCCCGCCCCGGCCGGCTAGCGCTGGCGGGCCCGCCAGGCCGCCAGGACCTCTTCCTCGCGCTCGGCCGTGATGCCGGCCCGGAGCTTTTCCTGGCGGTCGGCCGGCTGGGCGTGGTAGTAGTCGAGCGTATCGCGGGCGGTGACGGCCAGCGGCCGGAAGGTGAGACCCAGTTCGACTTCGCGCGAAATGTCGAACCGACCGAACCCGGCCCGGGCGCCCTTCGAGGGCATCCAGACCGGCATTTCCTGGTACGGCCGGACCTGATGCTGCTCGAGGAAATCCGCGTCGACCCAGGTGAAGGTCGCTTCGGAGGTGGTGACGGCCTTGATGCCGTGGAGCAGTTCCGAAAAGAGGCGCGGCGTCTTCGGGCCGAGGCCGTTGTAGGTCCCGGTGGTGCCCATCTCGCCCAACCGGATCATCCACTCGCAGAGATCGCGGGCGTCGATCACCTGGACGTAATCGTTGCCGTCGCCCGGGGCCAGGACCTCCCCGCCCCGTTCGATCCGAACCGGCCAGTACGTGAACCGATCGGTGAGGTCGCCGGGGCCGACGATCAGCGACGGGCGGACGATCAGCGTCCGGTCGCCGAAGTACTTCCGCACCACGGCTTCGGCCAGCCCCTTGGCCAGACAGTACGGCAGGGGTTTGCCCTCCGGCACCGGCGTGTTCTCCCGGGTGCAGACCGGGGCATCGACCGTCATCGGCACCCGGCTGGTGTCGACGTACACCGAGCGGGTCGAGACGAAGAGGTACCGCTTGACCGCCTTCTGGAGCAGGCTGGCCGAGCGCTCGACCCAGGTCGGATCCGTGGCGGAGTTGTCGATCACCAGATCCCACTCCCGACCGGCGAGCGCCGACAGGTCGCTGGCCCGATCGCCAGTCAGTTTTTCGACCGTCGGAAACAGCTGGGGATTGGTCTTGCCGCGATTGAACAGCGTCACCGTGTGGCCGCGGTCGAGCGCGTACTGCACCTGATAGGGCCCGATGAACCCGGTCCCGCCGAGGATCAGGATCTTGAGCGGCGCGGGCCGATGGCGCCGCAGGAGGATGTCGAACGGCCGCACCGCGGCCAGGCCGGCGACGGCGCCGGAGGCGCGGACGAAATCGCGACGGGAGGGAGCCATGGGAACCTCGCTCGGAAA
>JAEUJH010000018.1 GCA_016794825.1 Gemmatimonadota bacterium | reverse complement strand
CGTCCTGGCCCAGCCCGACCCCGACGCGCCGGCCGTGGCGGTCGTGATCCACGTTCGAGCCGGCTTCTTCGACGAACCGGATCGCTGGCAGGGGATCAGCCACGTCCTCGAACACATGTTCTTCAAGGGGACGCCGACCCGCGGCGTCGGCCAGATCGCGGCCGAGATCAAGGGACTCGGGGGCTATCTCAACGCCGCCACCGCCTACGACTGGACCAGCTACTACGTCGTCCTGCCGGCCACCGGATTCCGGGAGGCCCTGGCCATTCAGGCCGACGCCCTCCAGCACGCCTCGCTCGACGGGGCCGAACTGGCGCGGGAACTCCGGGTCATCATCGAGGAAGCCAAGCGGAAGCTCGACACTCCCTCCGCGCTGGCCTACGAGTCGCTCCACGCGGTGCTCTTCGATCACCATCGGATCCGCCGGTGGCGGATCGGCACCGAGGAGGGTCTGTCGCGCTTTACCCGGGACGATCTGGTCGGCTACTACCAGTCGCGGTACGTCCCCGGGCGGACCATCGTGTCGGTCGTCGGCGCGGTGCCCGCCGACCTGGCTCTGGAGGCGGTCGAAGCCGCGTTCGGGGCCTGGCCGGCACGCCCCGCGGCGCTCGACGAGGCCCCGACCGAGCCGGATCGTTCCGGGGTCCGGGTTCGAACCCTCCGGGGCGACGTCAAACAGGCCGATCTGGTGATCGGCTGGCGCGGGGTGTCCCACGACCATCCCGACGCGGCGGCCCTCGACGTGGCCGCCATGGTTCTCTCGTCGGGCCGGGGCAGTTGGCTCTACCAGACCCTCCGTCGCCCCGGCCTGGTCACCTCGGTCGGCGCCTATCACTACTCGCCGTCCGAGGTCGGGGTCTTTTCGGTGGTGGCCGATCTCGAACCCGATGGCGTGACCCCCGCCATCGAAGCGATTGCCGGGCTGGTGGATCGGCTCCGCCGGGATGGTCCGACCGCGGCCGACCTCGACCGGGCCCGGACGCTGTACACCGCCCAGATGGCCCGTCGGTTCGAGTCGGTCGACGGCCGCGCGGCCTCGTTGGCGCACGCCGAGGCGGCGGGCGGAGTCGACCGGATCGACGCCGACTTCCGGGCTCGTCTCGAGGTGACGGCAGCCGACGTGACCCGGGTGGCGGCGCGGTATCTCGCGCCGGACCGGGTCGGCGCGGTGGTCCATCTGCCCAAGGAGCGGGGGGCCGACCTCGCGGCCGACCATCTGGCCGGGATCATGGCCGCGCCACCGCGGCTCGAGGCCCGGTCTCCGAGCGCGCCGGCCCCGACGGCGGCCCCGGCCCGCCGGGCCGTGACCCGGGCGGAGCGCGCCGGGGTGACCCACGTGGCCCTGCCCGGCGTCGACCTCCTCCTCAAGCCGAAGACCTCGGTCCCGATGGTGACGCTCGGCCTCTACCGCCGGCGCGCGGCGGCCGAATCGGCCGAGCGCGCGGGGGTCGGCACCCTGGCGGTCCGGTCGACGGTTCGCGGCGCCGGCGATGCCGACGCCACCGTCCTGGCCGACCGGTTCGAGTCGCTCGGCGGGTCGTTAGGCACCTCCATCGCCGCCGACTGGTTCGGCCTCGGGGCCTCGGTCCTGGCCCCGCATCGCGACCAGGCCGCCCTCCTCCTCCGCGACGTGCTCTGGCGGCCCCGGTTCGAGGCCGACGAGATCGAGCGGGAGCGGACCACCCTGGTCAGCGAAGCCGTCCAGGTGGCCGACGACATGTTCCGCCGGCCGATCGACCTGGCCCTCGGCGCCGCGTTCGGCCCGGCCGGCTATGGTCTCCCGGTCAAGGGACTCCCCGCGTCGCTGGCCGCGCTCGATGCCGACACCGTTCGGAACTGGCATCGGGAGGAACTGGCCCGGGGGCGGACCGTGGCGGTGGCGGTCGGGAATTTCGACGTGGCCGAGGCGGCCGAGCGGCTGGCGGCGGTGTTCGAGGACCGACCGGCCGCGAGCGCCGCGCCGCGGCGTCCGGCCGATCGGTGGACCCGGCGGGAGTCGTCGGCCGAGGAGTCGCGCGCCAAGTCGCAGACCGCCCTCGCGATGGTGTTCCCGGGCCCGGCTCGATCCGACCCCGATCGATTCGCGGCGGAGGTCCTGGCCGCGGTGGCGAGCGGCCTTGGCGGCCGGCTCTTCCACGCCCTCCGCGAGGAGCGCTCGCTCGCCTACACGGTCCTGATGTCGAGTTGGCAGCGGGTCGAGGCCGGGGCGCTGATCACCTACATCGCCACCTCGCCGGAACGGGAGGAGGAAGCGCGGAGCGCCATGCTGGCGGAACTGAGCCGCTTCGCGACCGATCTGGTGACGGAAGACGAGCTGACCCGGGCCGTCAATTACCTCGCCGGCCAGTGCCTGGTGCAGCGCCAGACCGCGGGGGCCGTGGCGTCCGAAATCATCGATGCCTGGCTGGTGGGAACCGGACTCGAGGAAGTGGCCGATCCGGCGGGGCCGTACCGGGCGGTGACACGGGAGGCGGTGCGGGCGGTGGCGGCTCGGTATCTCGATCCGGCGGCCCGCGCGGAGGGCGTGGTGCGGGGCGGGGCCTAGAACATCGACATGGCCAGCAGGCTCCGGAACTGGTCGTTGGCCGCGCGGAGTCGGTGGGACAGCTGCCGGACCAGGGCCCGGAAGACGGCGTAGCCGAGGTCGTGGTCGAACTCGAGCAGCAGCTCGAGGTCGGGTCGGGAAATCGTCACCAAGGTGCAGGGGCCGTTGGCGATCGCGTCGGTGGAGCGCTCCGAGCGGTCGAAGACCGCCATCTCGCCGAAGCAGGCGCCCGGCTTCAGCACCGCCAGCGCTTCCTCGCCGGCGGCCGGGATGTTGCGGCTGATCCGGACTTCGCCCGCGGCCACCAGGAAGAGTCGGTTGCCGGGTTCGCCCTCTTTGAAGACGAACTCGCCGCCCTGATATGTTTGGGTCCGGGCGATGTCGGCGACCTTGGCGCGCTGAGCGTCGTCGAGGTCGGCGAACAGCGCGCTCTGGCGGAGCACGTCCGCAATCATGAGGGCTCGGCGGGGAGTCGGATGGCCCAAGCTAGTAATCGGATCGAGGGCGAACAAGAGCGTTCCTGGGCGGTGGCCGACCTCCTGACCGGGGTCCGGATTCCGCTCGCGATCGCGTTCGTCGTCGTCGACTCGACCAGCTGGCGGGTGGCGTTCCTCTGGGCGGCGGGGATCACCGATTTCGTCGACGGCCTGGCGGCGCGCCGCTGGGGCAGTTCCCGTCTCGGCGCGTTCCTCGATCCCGTCGCCGACAAGCTGTTCACCGCCGCGGCGTTCGGGGTGGTGGCGTTCAGCGGGGCGCTGGCGTGGTGGGAGATCGCGGCGGTGCTGGCCCGGGACATCGCGGCGGCGCTGGCCTTCCTGATCACGGTCCTCGTCAAGCGCCCCGCGGCCATTCCGGCCCGGGTGTCGGGCAAGCTGGTGACGATCGGGCAGCTGCTGGTGCTGCTCGCGTTCCTGCTCGATTCGTGGCTGCTCCGGCCGATCGCCTGGGTCACCGGGGCGATCGCCTGCTACGCGATTCTCGATTACGTCGTGGTGGCCCGGCGTCAGGCCCGGGCCCTCTGAACCGGAAAGGACTTGTCAGGCATGGACAACGTGCGGAAGGCGGCGGTCGAGTGGCAGGGCGGGATGCGGTTCCGGGGCGGCGTCCCCGGGGGGCCGGCGCTCGTCATCGATGCCGATGGGAAGGCCGGCCCGGGGCCGATGGTGACCCTGCTGGTGGCGGCGGCGAGCTGCAGCGGCGCCGACATCGTCAGCATCCTCGAGAAGATGCAGGTCAAGCTTCGGAAGTTCCTGACCGACGTCAAAGGCGTGCGAGCCGAAGACCACCCCAAGCGCTACCTCTCGATCCACTTCACCTTTACGATGGCCGGCGACGGTCTCGACGAGACCAAGGCGCGCCGGGCCATCGATCTGTCGATCACCAAGTACTGCTCCGTCATCCTGTCGCTCAACCCGGACATCGCGATCGGCTACGACCTCGTCCTCGAACCGTGAGACGGGGGGTCGCCGGCCTCCTCGGGCTGCTGCTGGCCGGTCCCGTGGCCGGGCAGGGACGGGGCCCGGCCTGGGGTGCTGGGGTGGTCGCGGTGGCCAGCGACCCGGGGTTCGTGGGGGCGGGGCCGGTGGGTCGATGGCCGGTGGCTCGGCAGGTCGTCGTGTCGGGCTTTGGCGCCGTGGGGCGCCGGGCCGACCGGTGGGTCCTCCGGGGGGAAGCCACGGTCCAGTACCGGGTCCGGGACTGGGCCAGTCCCCGTCCGGCCTGGTACCTGGCGGGCGGGGTGGCCGGGGTCACCCGGACCGGCGGGGGCGGGTACCTCGTGGCGGGGGTCGGCTACGAGACCCGGATTGCGGCCAAGTCGGCCTTCTGGGCGGAGTTGGGCGTAGCCGGCGGGGCCCGGTTGATGATCGGAATCCAGTCCCGGAGCGGGCGACGGAAATGACAACGGCCGCCCCCCTTCAGGGGCGGCCGTCCTACCGAATCCGAGGCGCCGAACTACTCGGCGTTGGAGCCGGCGACTTCAGCTTTCCGGGCGACCGGGCGGCAGAAACGCTCCCCGAGCAGGCGCACCTGGGTCAACTGCTCCTCGTCCAGGTCCGGGTACCGCTCGGCGATGTACTGCATGGTGTCGTCCATCCAGTCCTTCTGCTGATCCGGCTCGGCCTCGATGACCCCGCAGCGGAGGATGTGGCTGAACAGCTCATCGCGGGCTTGGTCGAGAACGGACGGCACTGAGGGACTCTTGCTGAAGGGTTTCTTGGGTCTGGCCATTGACCTTCCTATACGGAGCTGGGGGCATCGACGGGGCGTTCTGCGCCCATCCCTTGCCCGGGTGCTGTGGATAAGAGACGGCAAAATATACACTTGGGGGGCCCGTGGGCCAAGGGAGGGATCTGCTGGCGGGGGCGGGGTCCCCATTAGATTGTCCCGGTCGGACCAACCGCGATTCCGGGCCCTCCATGGGTGAGCACGACGAGATCTACGGCCAGGATCGGATTCGGCGGCTTCATGCGATGCTGCGCGAGCTGGCGGAGCGCATCCAGGACCTCGACGAGCGGGGCGAGTTGCTCGCCTCGGCGGCCGAGTTGCAGGAGCGGATGGGCTCCCTCCGGTCGGAGTTGTTCCACTACGAGGTGCGCTGTACCTACGATACGCCCGAGGTTGCCGAAAATCGGCGGATCGTCGAAGAAGCGTCGGAACCACCCGAGTTCTTGAATCCCAACGAGGATGAGGATCCATGGCGTCGGCCTCCCGAGTAACGCCCCCGTCGAACAACCCGAAGAAGAAGGGCTCGGCTCCGGCGCCGAGCCCCAACCGGAACTTCCTGGTGCTCGGTGGTCTGGCCGTCGTCGGTATCGCGGTCATCGCCTTCCTGGTCATGCGACCGAAGGACGTGAGCATTCCGGCCAACGTGACGGTGCTGGCTGCCGACACGGCGGGGTTCCGGGGCTACATCCTCGGATCCGATTCCGCGCCGGTCGAGATCAGTGAGTACGCGGACTACCAGTGTCCGGCCTGCGGGAGCTTCGAGATCCTCCAGTTCGACGTCATCAAGCGTCAGCTGATCGACTCGGGTCTGGTGCGCTGGCGGTATCGGGACTTTCCGCTGCCGCAGCATCCCCACGCCCGGGTGGCGGCGCACGCCACGGCCTGCGCCAACGATCAGGGCAAGTACTGGGAACTCCATCGGGCCATCTACGACAACCAGGCCGCCTGGTCGTCGCTCCGGTCGGCCTCCGATTTCTTCCGGGACCTGGCCCAGCAGGCCGGGGTCGAACTCGGCGCTTACGACGCCTGCATGACGTCGGCCAAGTACGCCGGCCGGATCGAGGCCAGCGTGCAGGAGGGCGGCAAGCTCGGCGTCGGGTCGACCCCGACGTTCCTGATCGGCGGGCGGCTGTACCCCGGGGTCTTCTCCTCGGACAGCCTGGCCTCGCTGGTCCGGTCGATGGTCCCGAAGCCGGCGCCATGAACCGTCGGTTGGCCATCGCGATTCTCGCGCTGGCCGGATTGTTCATCTCCCTCTACCTCTGGCTCTACAAGCTGGGGATGATCGGGACTCTCGCCTGCGGCACCGGCGGGTGCGAAACGGTTCAGCTTTCGCCCCAGAGCCGGTTCCTGGGGGTCGAAGTCGCTCTCATCGGCGTGATCGGGTACGTCGTGATCCTCGGGCTGGCCATGGCGGCCATGACGCCGCGGTTCGAGGGCCTCTCGTGGCCGATCCGCGTCATGCCCCTGGTCACCGGCGGCGCGGTGCTCTTCACCGCCTATCTCAAGTATCTCGAATTCTTCGTCATCCACGCCATCTGTCGGTGGTGCGTCGCCTCGGCGGTCATCATCGCCGTGATCTTCGTGCTCTCCGTGCTGGAGTGGCGTCGGGAACGGGCGGCGGCGTGAACGTTCCGGAGGGCAGCCCAGCCGACGGGCCGAGGCCCGATCCCAAGGGAAAGCAGCTGGCGGCGCTCGCCCTCGCGGCCCTCGGTGTCGTCTTCGGCGACATCGGGACCAGTCCGCTCTACGCCCTCAAGGAGTGTTTTGCCGGGCCCCACGGCGTGCCGCTCACGCCGGAGAACGTCCTTGGGGTGCTGTCGCTGATCTTCTGGAGCCTCAATTTCCTGATATCGTTCAAGTACCTGGTCAACATGCTCCGGGCCGACAACCGGGGCGAGGGCGGCGTGCTGGCCCTCCTGGCCCTGGTCAAACCAGGGGAGATCAAGACCGCGGGCAAGTGGCTCCTGGTGTCGATCGGGATCTTCGGCTCGACCATGCTCTACGGTGACGGCGTCATCACCCCGGCCATCTCGGTCCTGAGCGCCGTCGACGGACTGGCGGTGGCGACCCCGGCCTTGGCGCCGTGGGTCGTCTGGATCAGCGTCGC
>JAEUJH010000978.1 GCA_016794825.1 Gemmatimonadota bacterium | reverse complement strand
CCGGCGTGACGCCGGATCTGGATGATGGCCGCCCGGTGTTCCCGGAACTTGGCGATCATGACCCGGACGTAGGCGCGGATGACCCGGGCCAGCGGTGCCCCCGCCATCCGCCGCGAGTTCAACGCCGCCTCGAGCCCGTCGCCGCAGTCGCCCAGGACTTCTTCGGCCAGGGCGTGGAGGAGCGCTTCCTTGCCTCGGAACCGGGCGTAGAACCCCCCGATCGACACCCCGGCCCGGTCCACCACCTCCGCGATGGTCACGGTGGCGAAGTCGCGCTCGGCCAGAAGGGCCAGTCCGGCGGCGACGATCGCGTCGGAGGTGGCCCGGGAGCGGGCCTGACGGGGCGGGCGGCTGAGGGGGCTCGGGGCGGTCATATCACGAATGCGAATCGTATTCGCATTTATTGGCCGCCGCAACCCCAGCCCGGGGCCGCACCGCCGCCGGCGTCGGTTTCCCGACGTCGCGATGCGATCAGGGCCAGTCGATCAGTTCCGCCGGCGGCGCCGCGAACTCCGGGGGGCCGTGCGCCTTGGTGTCGAGGGCGTCGCCGGCCCGTCGATTGATCAGGACGGTGCTCCAGGTCCACCGTCCCGCGTCGTACCGGGCGCCCGACACCCAGAGCGCCAGCCGATCCTCCGCGGGGAGGTACTCGAAGCTGGCGCGGTAGACGATGTCCCGGAGTCGGGCGTCGTCGCCCTTGGCCACGAGGGGCGTCCGGACCGGGGTCCAAGCGAGACCATCGGGGCTCCGGGCCAGGAACAGGGCCGGCGTGGTGCAGCTCCCCGGCTTCTTGGCGTTGTAGACCGCCCAGTATTCCTGCCGACTCTCGATCCAGGCGACGTCGACGTGCCAGGGATACAGCCCGTCATGCGCCAGCGCCAGCGCGGTGGGCGGACCCCAGGCCACGCCGTCGGTGCTCCGACGGACCTCGAGCGTCACCGCGGCGGCCGAGCAGCCGACGGGGCCGCCGTTGATCGACCACATCCACCAGTCGCCGGCGGCCCGCCGTACCACCGCTGGCGAGATCAACTCGTGACTCGGCACCGTGATCACCTTGACCGGGGTGCTCCACTGGACCCCGTCGGTCGAGGTGGTGAGCCAGATCGGGTTGCCGTTCGACGCTTCGCGATAGTAGAGCCACGCTTCCTGCCGCTCGGGGTTCCAGACCAGATCCGGATCGGAGTGGTGCCCGAACGGGGGCGACCCGACGACCGGATTGGGGGCGCCGGGCGCCAGAGCCCACCGCTCCGCGGTGCGCCCGGCAAACACCGAGGGCAACTCGAACCCGGCATTGCCTCCTGGATACGGGGTGATGGCCAGGCGGCGCGGCAGGGCCCACGGCACCCGGGCGTGGTCGGGATGGACCGTTTCGCCGGAGTCGTCGAAGGTGGTGAACGACAGATTGAAGTACTGGTCGAACGGCAGCGGCACTTCCTCGGGCGCTCGGGCGGAGAAGCGGAAGTAGACCGAGTCGACGCCGTCCACCACCGCCACCACCGACGCGGGCCCGGTCATGGGGCCCAGGGTAAACTCGGCCCGCGCCAGTCCATCGGCGCCGGTGGCCGCCCCTTCGGGCGCCACCACGCCGTTGACGGCCAGCACCCACGCCACCGGCACGTCGGCGGCGGGACGACCGCGATCGTCACGAACCGCCACGGCCAGGGCCACCGGCAGTCGGTCGCCCGCGAGGCCGATCTGCTGGTCGCCGGCCGTGGCGAATGCCACTCGGCCCGCCGGAGTTGGGGTGGCCGGTCCATCACAGCCAGCCGCCCCGGCAACGGCGCCGAGGAGACCCGATCTTGCCACCAGTTCGATGAGTCGCACGGCCAAGCTCGCGGTTCGGACCTTC
>JAEUJH010000822.1 GCA_016794825.1 Gemmatimonadota bacterium | reverse complement strand
CGGACCGCTCGAGGCGCGGTTCGCGCCGGCGGTGGGCCGGGCGTGGACGCCGGGGGTCGGGGGCCAGGACTGGGTGGCCGGGTTCCGAATCGGGCTCGGGGCCGACACCCCGGTGGGGCCGCTCGAGGCGGCGTGGGGTTTTGCCAGCGGCGGCCGAGACGCGCTGTACCTCCGACTCGGCGCCTGGTTCTAGCCGGTTCGGCGGGCGCGGGCCCCGCGCCCACTCGAAGCGCTCGGTACGATGCTCGCCGTTTCGCGGCGGTCCGGGCCCGATTCCAGCCCCGCTACCGGACGATCGGGAGGACCAGCCGCGACGGCTGCGTCGCCGAACGGTGAATCACCAGTCGCGGTGGCTCCGGCGAAGCCAAGGCCCCGAAGTTGCCCTGGTCGGCCCCGCGGATGCTCAACCGGATCCGGTGACCCTGCCGGAACATCTTGGACGTCGCCATCAGATCGAAGGCCAGCTCGACCGGCTCCGCGCCGAGCGGGGCGACGTCTTCCCGGTGGCTCCGATGATAGGGCAAACCGAACCGGCGATAGGCTGGCTGATGGAGCGCCCGATGCGACGCTCGCAGCCGCCCCTCGGTGACGTACTCCACCCGCCCCCCGGGCGAGACCTCCGAGAGGACCACATGGAGGTCGACGTCGGGCGCGTCGGCGGAGAGCCAGAGGTGGACCACCGGGTGCCCCGTCACCTCGACGGCCGCCGGGAGCGGGCCCGAGGTGTAGGTGAGAGACTTCGCGTCGGACCCGGCCAGGTCGGGGTAGTCGGTGAACGGGCCGGCCGCGCCACCAGCGGTACCGGTCCAGCGGTTGTTCTGACCTAACGTCGTCGTGAAGTCGACCCGGTAGCGGTCGGTTCCCGGGGTTCCCGCGGCGGAGGCCAGGCCGCCCGCGCCCTGCAGGAAGTAGTCCGTCGGCACCGCGTTGGGGAGCGGCCACGTCTTGGCCGACCGCCATTCGCGGCCCGGCGGCGCGTCGATCGTCCAGTAGTGGATCGGATCGTCGTTCATCACGCCGTTGTCGACGCCCTTGAGCCAATAGTCGAACCACCGGAGTCCCTCGGCCACCCGATCCATCCCGTGCTGGTCGGTATGGAACCAGGGGCCGAGCAACAGCTTCTTCGGGCCGTCGACGTTGGCGTGAAGGAAGATGGTCCCGTTGGTGAACCCGTCATACCAGCCACCAACGTGGTACATGGCGACGCCGGAACGCCCGAGGCGTTCGGCCAGATCGATGAAACTCCGTTCGGAATAGGCAGCCACCCCATTCGCTCCGGTGCTGTTCCGAAACGGGAGGGCCTGATAGATCCCGAAGACATTCCGCCCGCCGAGGTGCTCGGCCTGGGCCGCGGCGAGGAGCTGGCCGGTGCTGTCCTCGTCGACCGGGGCCACGGATCCTGCCCCCATCGGCGCACAGGGAACCTTGACGCAGCGACTCCGAACGAACGGCCCGGGAGCCGACCGGGCGCTTCGGGCGAGCGCGGCGCGGAAATCCGGCGGCAGCCCGCCGTGGATGCTGGACCCTTGAGTACTCGTGCCCCAGTTGAACAGGCTCCAGAACTGGAAGATCCCGCCCGGGTAGGCAAAATCGTAGAAATCGAAGTAGGCCATTTCCGGCATGATGGCCTTGAGGTGCGGTGGCGCCTGGCCGGCGGCAAAGACCTGGGTGATCCCGAGATAGGAGAGACCGAACATCCCGATCTTTCCGGTGCTCCACGGCTGAGCGGCCAGCCATTCGGTGATTTCGTAGGCATCGCCGGCTTCGGCGGGCTGAAAGACCCCGTCGGTCGTTCCGAAGGAGGCTCCGGTGCCCCGGACGTCGACGGCGGCGACGACGTAGCCGTG
>JAEUJH010000811.1 GCA_016794825.1 Gemmatimonadota bacterium | reverse complement strand
ACCGGCAGGTTGCGGAAATGGCGCCAGGACGCGCCTTCGTCGAAGCTCTCGTAGAGACCCGCGTCGGTGCCGACGAGCAGGTGGCGGCCATCGGCCGGGTCGATCCAGAGCGCGTGGTTGTCGCTGTGCTTGTCGTGGCCGGTCTCGAGATAGTCGAACGTGGCGCCGCCGTTCCGGGTGACGTGGAGGAACACGTCCATCTGATAGACGAGATTGGCGTCGACCGGCGACGCCTCGATTTCCTGATAGTAGTGCGGACCGGTGCCGCCCGAGATGTAGCCGTTCCGCTTTTCCCAGCTTTCACCGCGGTCGCGCGACCGATAGAACCCCCGCTCGCCGGTGCTGGCTTCGATGGTGGCGTAGACCAGGGAGGGGTCGGCCGGCGTCACGGCCAGGCCGATCTTGCCCATGTCGCCCCGCGGAAGGCCGGTGGCGAGCCGCCGCCAGGTGGAACCGCCATCGGTCGACTTGTAGATCCCGGACTTCGGTCCGCCGGCCAGGAACCCCCAGACGTGCCGGCGACGCTGATAGGCCGCGGCGTACACGACGTCGGGATTGGCGGGATCGAACTCGAGGTCGGTGACGCCGGTGTGCTCGTCGATCTGCAGCACCGGCGACCAGGTCACGCCGCCGTCGCGGCTCCGGTAGACGCCCCGCTCGCCGCCCGCGGACCAGAGCCCGCCCTCGGCGGCCACCAGCACCACGTTGCCGTCCTTGGGGTGCACCAGAATGCGGCCGATGTGTTCCGACTTCGGCAGGCCCATCCGCTGCCAGGTGCGGCCGCCATCGCGGCTCCGGTAGACGCCGTCGCCCCAGCCGACGTGGCGGCCGCTCACGTTCTCGCCGGTGCCGACCCAGACGACCTCGGGATTGGTCGGATCGAGGGTGATCTCGCCGATCGAGTACGAGGGCTGTTCGTCGAAGATCGGGGTCCAGGTGGTGCCGGCGTTGGTGGTCTTCCAGACGCCGCCCGACCCGGCCGCCACGTACCACGTGGACCGGTTCCGAGGATGGACCTCGAGATCGGCGATCCGGCCGCTCATGAGCGCGGGACCGATGGCGCGGAAGGCGAGGGCGGCGGCGGCTTTCTCGACCCGAGCGGTGTCGAGCGTCTGGGCGGCCGTCGACCCGACGAACACGGCCGAGGCGGCGAGGGCGAGTGACAAGCGCAATGACATGGGAACGTCCCCCGGAATGCGAGCGGGCAAAGCGGAACCGCCGCAAGCGTAGCACCCGACGCGCACTCGGCGCAACGGTCCCGTGGGGCGGTGGCGGGGCGCGCGCTAGCGATACGTCACGGCGTATTCCAGCGACATGATTCCGCTCTTGGGATAGTGCCGGTGGTTGGTGAGCGACAGCCCGGCGCGGGGCGCGGGGGAGGGGAGGAACCGGATCCCGTCACCCAGGAGAATCGGGACGATGGCCACGTCGACCGCGTCGACCAGCCGGGCCGCCAGCATGCTCCGGAACAGCTCGCCCCCGCCGAACAACCAAATGTCCTTGCCGGGTCGGGCCTTGAGGTCTCGAATGGCAGGCTCGACGGGACCGGACACGATGGTGACGCCGGGATGGTCCTCCGGACGGAGGGTCGTGGAGAAAACCACCACCGTCGACCCGCCCATCATGCCGGCTCCGCTGACCTGGTACGTCTTGCGGCCCATGACGAAGGCGTCGTAGCGCTTGAAGATCGCGCCAAAGTCGATGTCCGGGTCCATGGTGATCCAGTCATACTCACCGGCGGGGCCGGCAATGAACCCATCGAGGCTCATGGCCACCGCGTACCGGAGCTGGCGTCCCGGGGACGACGAAGGGGCGGAGGTCTTGGTGGCCGTTTTGACGCGAGGCATGGGCGGCTCCCGGGGTGGTTGTTTATAAACGAACGTTCGTTTATAATATGGGAACTCGGATTCCAGGAGGCAAGATGTCGCCCCGACCCCGGACGGTCGAAGACGGCGCGATCGCGGCCGCGTTCGCGCGGGTTCTGACGAAGATCGGCCCGGCCAAACTGACGCTGGCCGCCATTGCGCGGGAGGCGGGTCTGTCGCCGTCGACGCTGATTCAGCGATTCGGGTCGAAGGAAAAGCTGATCCGGCGGTTGTCGAAGGGAGCGGGCGATGGGACCGCGCTGGTGGCGGCCGCCAGGGCCGAGGGGAAACGACCCCTGGTCATCGTCCGGGAATTCCTGCTCTGCTATGCCGGGATGGCGCCGACGCCGCAGGCCATGATCCACAGCTTTTCCGCCTATCTCCAGATCGATCTGGCCGATCCGACCCTGCGGCGCTACCTGGTCGAATCGGGTCGGACGAACGAAGGGCTGATCGCGCAGCTGCTCGAGGAGGCGGTGCGCTCCGGCGAACTCCGGCCGGTCGACACTAGGCGACTGGCCCGGGTCCTCTTCGCGACGGTGACCGGATCGCTGCTGGCCTGGGCCACCTATCGGGAGGGTTCCTCCGAGGCCTGGCTGGGACGAGACCTCGACCATCTGCTGGGGTTGGCCCGACCGACCTGATCGCCGCCCCTGTCTGCCCTCGAACAGCGACGACCAATCGAACGCCGTTCGCGCTGGCGCTGCGTCCGAACGACCGATAGCGGCCCAGCCTGGCCCAGCGTCAGCGAGCGGTGCCGGCCGCGGCCTTCTTCTGAGCCGATCCCAGCCACTCAGCCACGACGTGAGGCTCGGGGGAGCCCTCCACCTCGATGGTCATGCCAAACCGAAGGACCGCCCGGGAGGCGCCCCGGTCGTCGACGTCGAGCAACCGGATCCGGGCCCGGATCGGCTTCCCGACCGGTACGGGGCGGATGAAGCGGACCTTGTCGAATCCGTAGTTGAGGACGTACTCGACGTCGTCGATCGGCTCGCCGGCCGGATGGCGGGTGAACCAGGTGAAATGAGCGAGGAGGAAGAACCCTTGGACGATCGTCCCGCCGAAGGGGGTATTGGCCTTGGTCCATTCCGGGTCGTCGTGGAACGGATCCGCGTCGCCGGTCAGGGTGGAGTAGGTGTCGACCATCTCCTGAGTAATGACCCGCCACTCGGAGATCGTTTCGCGGCCGAGCGTGGACTTGAGCTGGGCGAGGGTTGCCATGTCCGGGGTAACCTCTGCTGGGGCGGCGGGTTGGGGGACCGGGTGGGCCCGGCTGGGGCCCAATGTAACCGACCTGGGAGGTCGTCCGGCACTCGCCCACCTATACTCCGGGGTGCTCCGGTCGGCCCCCGGTCCCTCGGGGGACGGTCCGGTGACATCGGGGCCCATTCCGGGGTATTCCAGACGTGACGGCAGAAAGCGACGGCCAGCTGCTCGAGCGGGTTCGCGCCGGCGAACAGGGGGCCTACGCCCTCCTGGTGGACCGGTACCAGGATCGTCTTGGCCGCTATGCCGTCCGAATGCTCGGGAACCAGGCCGATGCGGAGGAAGCGTTGCAGGACACCTTCGTCCGGGCCTACCGCTCCCTGGCCAACTGCAGCGGACCGGAGGGATTTGGGCCATGGGTCTTCGGCATATTGGTCAACCGCTGCCGAACGTACGCGGCGCGTCGGATCCGGGCCGACGGGGTGATCGTCACGAACGACGACGCGGTGGGGCGCGCGGCGGTGCAGCATTCGGCGGAGCGCGACGCGATCCGGGACGCGATCGGGTGGGCGCTGGGCCAGTTGGCCGCCGATCAGCGGGAGGCGTTCCTGCTCAAGCACGTCGAGGATCTGAGTTACGATTCGATGGAAGCCATGACCGGGGTTCGGGCGGCATCGCTTCGGATGCGGGTGTTCCGGGCCCGGGAAGAATTGCGCAAACTGCTGGCGGAGACGGTCCGTGACTGAGTCTCGTGATCCCCTCGATTCGCTGATCGACACCTTGAAGGAGCCGGTGCGACTTTCGCCGGACCTGACCCGTCGGGTCATGGCCGCGATCGTGGCAACGAGCCCCACGCCGCCGGTCGAGCCGGTCCGGTGGTGGCGACGGGAGTGGACGGTTCGGGTGACGCCGATCCGGATCCTGGCCGCGGCGGGTCTGGTGGGGGCAATCGTGGCGAGTTCGGTGGCGCTCCGCCCGGAAGACACGCCGTCGGAACTCGGGGCTACCGCCGTCGCGAATGACCACCTCACCCAGTTCGTGCTGGTGGCGCCGGAAGCGGCCGCGGTCACCGTCGTCGGCGACTTCAATGACTGGAACGTGTCGGCCACGCCAATGGCGCGGGCCGCCGGCGACGGCGTCTGGTCGGTGACGGTGCCGCTCGCGCCGGGCCGTTACCGATACGCGTTCGTGATCAACGGCACGACCTGGCGGGGCGATCCGGAGGCGGCGGCGCTCGAGGACGACTTCGGGCAGCCGAGTTCGGTCGTGACGATCGGAGGCGCATGAAACAGGCGAGTGCGCGGGTGGGTTTCC
>JAEUJH010000809.1 GCA_016794825.1 Gemmatimonadota bacterium | reverse complement strand
CCCGACGGTCGCGAACGTCGAACTGGTGGTTGACGAGGAGGGTCCGGATCCGATCCGCTTCGGGGAACTGGCGGTTCCGCTTGGCGGTGGCCCGACGGGAGGCCCACCGGATGGCCCACTGGAGGCGCGGTCCAACGTCGGCGGGTGGGGCCTCCGGCGGGTCGGTCGGGTCGGCGTCGACGGCGCTGGCCGCGATCTCCGCGCGAGCCTGGGCCCGGTGGGCCACGGCCAGCACCCGGTCGGCCAGGTCCCAAGCGGCCCGGGCCGCGGCGGTCGGGACGGCGCCTTCGTCGAGCAACCGGTTGGCCTCGCGGACGAACTCGAACACCGCGCCGACGGCCTGGGGCGCGTTGAGGTCGTCGTCGAGGGCCGCCCGGAAATCGGCCTCGAGGCGGCGGCTCGGCTCCGCCCACGGCGAGTCGGCCCCGCCCTTCCCCTGCCCCGCCCGCTCGAACCGATCGGCGAACTCGCCGAGGCGACGGGCCCCCTCCCGGGCGGCGGCGAGGCCGTCGTCGGTGAGGTCCAGCTGCTGCCGGTAGTGGGTCTGGTAGACGAGGAGCCGGATGGCGGCGGGTTCGACGCCGTCCTCGCGGAGGTCGCGGGGCGTGGTGATGTTGCCGAAGCGCTTCGACATCTTGGCGCCCCGGATGTTGAGAAACTCCCCGTGCAGCCAGTACCGGGCAAAGTGCTCCTCGCCGGTGTAGGCGCAGCTCTGGGCGATCTCGTCCTCGTGGTGGGGAAAGATCAGGTCCACTCCCCCGGTGTGGATGTCGAGCACCTTGGCGCCGTACCGCTCGCCGATGAACGCCAGCGCCATGGCCGAGCACTCGAGGTGCCATCCGGGCCGCCCGCGGCCGAACGGCGAGTCCCACGCCGCCCCGGCCTTCTCGTCCTCGGGGCGCGCCGCCTTCCAGAGGACGAAGTCCTGGGCATTCTCCTTGTCGTATTCGTCGGCGCTGACCCGGCCGCTCGCGCCGGTCTTGAGCGACCGACGATCGAGCTGCGACAACCGGCCGTAGGCCGGAAACCGATCGATTCCGAAATACACCGAGCCGTCGTCCCCGCGATAAGCGGTGCCGTTGGCGAGGAGGCCGGCGATCAACCGGATCATCTGCTCGATGAAGGCCGTCGCCCGCGGATAGGCGTGGGCCGGCACGACCTTGAGGTAGTCGCGGTCCTCGAAGAAGGCCCCGATGAACGGGGTGACGAGGTCGTCGATGGTGATGCCCCGTTCCGCCGCGGTCCGGATGATCTTGTCGTCCACGTCGGTGAGGTTCATGATGTGGAAGACGTCATACCCGCTGGCTTCGAGCCAGCGCCGGAGCAGGTCCACGAAGAGGAACGTCCGAAAGTTCCCGATGTGGGCGTAGTTGTAGACGGTCGGGCCGCAGGAGTAGAGCGTGACCCGGGGCGGGCTCTGCGGGACGAAGGGCTCGACCCGCCGGGTCATGGTGTTGTAGAGCGACAGGGTCACGAGTCGAGCCCCGGAGTGGAATCGGACGGCATCTGGTGATGGCGGACGTGTACGGTCCGCTGTGGATATGGGATCTCGATGCCTTCGGCGTCGAGCCTGCGTTTGATCCGACGCTGGAACTCGCGAGCGACCTCCCACTGCGCCCCGGGGACCGTTCTGAGCAAGCTGCGGATCAC
>JAEUJH010000735.1 GCA_016794825.1 Gemmatimonadota bacterium | reverse complement strand
CACCGGGGTGCTCCGCAACGTCATTACCGCCACCACCACCAGGGGCCACGAGAAGCGAGCCATCGAGTCTCCGACATCGAGGGTGAAAGGTCGCCGGCGCCATCACGGCTCAGCGGCGTTTTGGTAACGGACCCGTCACGCCGGTGAACTGGCTGGTTCGGTCTCGGATCGGTCACGTACCCGCAACGCGGACGTAACGATCGACGGGTTCGATCACCCGATTGTCAGTTTCGAGTAACGAATGTGTAACGGCGACGGGGTGGCTACGCGGAGGCCTTGGGGGGTGAATTGGGCCAGAACGTGTGGATCGAGGTGCCCTGGCCAAGCCCGCTTTCGGCCCAGGCGCGGCCACCGTGGCTCTCGACCAGGTGCTTGACGATGGCCAGTCCGAGGCCGGTGCCGCCCTGCTCCCGGGACCGGCTGGGATCGACCCGATAGAACCGCTCGAAGACCCGGGTCAGGTGCTCGGAGGGGATGCCGGTTCCGGTGTCGGCCACCGTCAGTCGGACGCCCCCGTCCTCGCCCCGGGCCCGGACGGAAATCGAGCCCGAGGGGGGCGTGTGCCGGATCGCGTTCTCGAACAGGTTCCGGAAGATCTGGCGGACGGCGTCGGGGTCGGCGGCCAGGAAGTCGGCGCCGGGGGCTACCTCGACCTCGAACCGGGGGAGGCCGTCCTGTTGGGGAGTCCGGGTCCGACCCGTCCCGACCCGGTCGGTTCGGGGAACCGCCAGGGCCCAGGCCTCGCGGGCGGCGGGCTCGACCGCGACCCGTTCGGGGCTCGGGCTCCAGGCCCCAGATTCGATCCGGGAGAGGTCGAGCTGATCGTCGACCAGGCGCTGCATCCGGCGGGCGTTGGAGAGGATGGTCTCCAGGAATCGCCGCTCGATCTCGGGCTCGGGCCGTTCCGCCAGCAGGGTCTCGGTGTATCCCGAAATGGCCGTCAGCGGGGTCTTGAGTTCGTGCGACACGTTGGCGACGAAGTCGCGACGCACCGTCTCGAGTCGACGAAGGTGGGTCAGATCGTGGAGCACCACCACCGCACCGCCGACCGGCAGCGGCCGGGCGTTGAGGAGGTAGGTCCGGTCGCCGAACTGGATTTCCTTGTCCGAAACGGGGGCACCCTCGAGGACCTTGAGGACGGCTTCGCGCGCCTCCCGGCCTCGGACCAGGAGCGGGAGTTCCGGCAGGGCATCGTGCTCGCCGTACCCGAGCAGGCGGCGGGCGGCCGGGTTGGCGGTGGTGATCCGGCCGCGGGCATCCGAAGAGAGCACGCCCTCGATCATCGAATCGACGATGGCCGAGGTCTCCGATTGCTTGCGGCGGAGGGTCTCGAACCGCTCGACCAGTTGCTGATGCATCGACCGGAGGTCGCCGGTCAGGCGGTCGATGTCCGGAATGCCGGAAAACGGGAACTGGGGCGGCTCGCCCTGGGCAATCTGCCGCGCGCTGTGGGCGATCTCGACCAGGGGACGGGCAAACCGGCGCGCCGCCAGGATCGCGAGCGGAATGCCGAGCAGGAGGGCCACCAGGCCGGCGACGGCCACGGGCCGCTGGGCCCGCCGGACGATCTGGTCGACCTGGTCGAGGCTTCGAGCCACCCGGACCGC
This sequence comes from Gemmatimonadota bacterium, assembly GCA_016794825.1. Taxonomy (GTDB): domain Bacteria; phylum Gemmatimonadota; class Gemmatimonadetes; order Gemmatimonadales; family GWC2-71-9; genus SHZU01. Next base: position 372 of record JAEUJH010000735.1, on the reverse strand, counting down.
GCCGGGCCCACCCGGGATGGCGACGTACATGAACCGTTTGCCGACCGTGGCGCTGGTCCGCCGATCGGCGCCGACTCGTCCCGCCAAGGCCTGCCCGAACTCGGGGCGGGAGGCGTGGTTTTCGATCCGGCCGATTTCCGCCTCGACCACGTCGGACTCGGCCCGGACCCGGCCGCTCGGGTCGACCACCGTCACCCGGAGCCCGGTGGCCTCGGCCGCCTTGACGACCGCGGCGTTCCATTGCGTCGAGTCGGCGGGGAGAGCGTCGCGGACGAGCGCGGCCTCGCGTTCGAGGGCGGCCTGGGCCTCCGCCTCGAGGTCGCTCCGGAGGGACCGATCGACCCCGATGACCAGCACGACGACGGTGATGAA
>JAEUJH010000699.1 GCA_016794825.1 Gemmatimonadota bacterium | reverse complement strand
GTGATGGCCAAGGCCGTGGACGCTCCCTACGCGGCCGGCCGGCGGGGATCCGCCTGGCTCAAGGTCAAACCGGCCCGAACCCTCGACCTCGTGATCCTGGCCGCCGAATGGGGACACGGTCGCCGCCACGGCTGGCTCAGCAACGTTCACCTCGGCGCGCGCGACCCGACCACCGGCGGCTTCGTGATGCTCGGCAAGACGTTCAAGGGGATGACCGACGAGATGCTGCGCTGGCAGACCGCCCGGCTGCTCGAACTGGAGGAGCGGCGGGAGGGCCACGTGGTGTTCGTCCGACCCGAGTTGGTGGCCGAGGTGGCCTTCGACGGGGTGCAGCGAAGTTCGCAGTATCCGGGCGGGGTGGCGCTGCGGTTTGCCCGGCTCAAGGGGTATCGACCCGACAAGGCCGCCGCCGACGCGGACCTGATCGACACGGTCCGCGCTCTGATCTGACGATCAGCGCCGAATCAGGCTCACGAACACGGTCGACCGTCCGGTGGGCGAGTCGTCCAGCGGCAGCGTGTACGCCGCGGCGACCCGGCGGTCCGCGACGGCCAGCCCGAAATAGTCGCCGGGAAAGTAGGCCGTGGTGTCGCGCCGGCACGGCGCCCCCGGCGCCGGGCAGAAGCGGCTCCCGCCGAACGGCCGGCTCGCCAGGGATCGCTCCGGCTGGAAACCCGCTCCGCCAACGGACCGGAACAGTTCGACCGTGGTGGAGGCGGAGTCGCTCCGGTAGGCCAGCAACCAGAGTCCCTCCGGGCTGGCGGCAATGGCGGGGAAGCCGATCGATCCGCCGGCGGGAGGCGCAATGCGGTTCGGTGGCGACCAGGGGCCGTTGCCGCCCATCCGGGCGCAGGCCACGGCGTGCCCCGATCCGGCTCCCCGCCGACCCTCGCTCCAGCAGACCGCGACCGTGTCACCCGACTCGATGGCGATGGTGGGTCCCTCGAGGCCGAGCGAATCCGGCAGCACCACGACGGTGTCCGGCGCGGCAACCGTGCGTCCGCCATCGTCCGAGGTGGTGTGCAGCAGGGTCCGGTCGTCGGAACTGCCGAACACCAGATCGATGACGCCGGTGGAACGGGTCGCGACCTGACCGCCGAAGTTGGTTCCGATCCTCGTCGGCTCGCCCCACCGATCACCGCGGAGTTGGTTGAACCAGAGCGTCGACTCGACCTGGCGTTCGGGCAGCAGCCGCATCACGTGCCAGGAGAGGTAGATCGCGCCGGCAAATGGGCTGGTCGGTGCCCGGTCGATGGCCAGCCATCCCTTGTCGATCGGACCCTCGCCCTGATCGAAGCGGTCGGGGACGACGATCCGGGCCGGACCGAACTGGAGATCCTCGGGTCCGGTGCGAGTCAGGGCCGCGCCGCCTCGAAAGGCGGAATCAGTGGCCAGGAAGACAAGGACCGCGCGGCCCTCGCGGTCGAACCCGGTGACGGCGTCGGCGGCGAGCACCGCGTTCGGAACCGGGATCGGCATGGTGGCGCCGCTCCACGAGGCGCCCCCGTCGCCGGAGGTCCAGGTCCAGATCTTCCGACCGCCCCGGTTGTAGCCGACGCCGTACTGAGCCGC
>JAEUJH010000696.1 GCA_016794825.1 Gemmatimonadota bacterium | reverse complement strand
ATCGATGGCAAAACCCACCCTTCGAGAGGCTGGCAGCCCCCGTGGCCATCGCCTACCTTTCCCGCCCCCCACCCCTGGAGTCTCCGAATGCGCGCTACCACTCTCGCACTGGCCCTGTCCTTTGCCGCCACCGCCGTGGCCGCCCAGGACGCCGATCGCAGCGTCAAGGACGGCGGCATCAAGATCGCCGGCTGGCAGGGTCGGGTCGACCGCCGCCCGGCCGGCCAGGGGAAGACGATCGCGGATTCGCGCCTCGTGTCCGAGGGCGGTGCGCTCCGGTTGTCGGTCGGACCGGCCGGCAACTTCTGGAACCCGTCGAACACGGCCAAGGGGAACTACGAGGTCAAGGCCACCTTCAAGGAACACAAGATGGCGGCCTCGCATCCGCACTCGTACGGCATCTTCATCGGGGGCGCCGACCTCGAGTCGGACAACGAGACCCTGATGTACTGCATCGCGTACGGGAATGGCACCTTCTCGGTCAAGACGTTCCACGGCGCCAAGGTCACGACCCTGGTCGATCGGGCCGCGTCGGACGCGCTCAAGAAGGCCGACGCCAACGGCGAATCCACCAACGAAATCGGCTGGCGGGTCAAGGACGGGAACGCCGCCTGCGTCATCAACGGGACCGAAGTGAAGTCGTTCACCAAGGCCGAAGTGGTCGGCGCCGACAAGCTGACCTCGACCGACGGCATCTACGGCATCCGGGTCAGCCACAATCTCGAGCTGACCGTGTCGGGCCTGACCAAGAAGTAACCCGTGTCGGGCCGATCGCAGGTTCTCGACGACTGGGCCCGCCACCGCACCACCGGCCGTCTCGGCACCCTCCTGCCCCAGTGCGTCGATCGGGTCTGGGGCGAGGGTGACGAGGCGGCCGGCTTCGTTACCACCGACTACCGGGTTCTCCGCGACTTTCCGTTGGGCCGCGGCGGCGACCGGCCCGTCCCCGCCGCCGACCTGATCGAACTCTACTGGTCGGTCCGCACCCGGGGCGGCCGCCAGGATCCCAACTGGGCCCCGGCGCTCAACGCCCACGTGGTCCAGGTGGTCGACGAATCGGTCTCGGCCCTCCACGTCGATCAGCTCTACCGGCTGGCCGTCGTCCTCCGGAAGGCCCTCCAGCTCGGGGCGATCGGCCCGCTCGTGGCCGACGCGAAAGCGGTCGCGCTCCACGTCCGCGGCCTCCTCCTCGGCGGGGCGCCCAAGGCGCCGGCCGCCATCGTCGAGCGGCTCGCGAGCCACGCCGACCTCCCCCTCACCGTCGGCCGCTACCTGGTGGCCCCGGACGGCTCGGTCGAGTTCGCGGGCGGGGCGACCGATTCCCGCCACTGGGAAGCCGCCGCCGACGACACCGAACTCACGGCCCTCGGCCAGCGCCTCGTCCAGCACGACCAGCTGATCCGGACCGCCGGGGTCTGGACCCCGGACCCGGGGCATGACTGGAACGACGACGGCACCGTCCGCCCGGCCCGCCCCGGCCGCCGCTCCCGTCGTTAGGTAGTTCCCCGCCGTGTGCGCCCGACCCGGGGCACGCTCGTCACCGGGAAACGGTCGCCGCGGTTAGGCGGCCGCTGGAGCATTCCCGTCCATACCTTCGGGACCACCCCCGCAACTCGACCCTCGAGGACTACTCGCCATGGCCATCTGGAAGGACCCCGCCCCCGTCAAGAAGGACATCCCCGCCGCCACTCCGGCCGCGGAACCGGTGCTCAAGAAGGAGCCCGACCATCGGATCGACGCCGCCAGCGTCGACCTGCCCAAGTGGAACAGTGGCCGGACCGACGCCAAGGAATCGCTGATCGCCGCCGACATCACGATCGAGGGCAAGATCGAGGGCACCGGTCACGTCCGGATCGCCGGTCGGTTCAAGGGCGACGTCCACGTGCAGGGCAACCTGACGATCGAACCCGGCGCCACCCTGACCGGGGCGGTCCGCGCCCAGACCGTGGTCGTGGGCGGGCAGCTCGACGGCAACATCGACGCGGCCTCCCGGGTGGAGTTGCTCGAGTCCGGCGTCCTCAACGGCGACCTCAAGGCCGGGTCGCTGACCGTGGCGGCCGGGTCGCGGATGCGCGGTCAGGTCGAATTCGGCTGGGACGACAAGGCGGCCAAGCCCCGGCTGGTGGAGAGCGGCGCCGCCTCATGAGCGGCGTCCGCCCGGGGACGGTCGGGGCGACCCGGACCTGTCCCCATTGCCGGGCGGCGATCCTCGAAAGCGCCACCGTCTGCCCGGCCTGCCGCCACCACCTCCGGTTCACGCCGGGCGCCGCGCAGAAGGCCCTGCCGAGCTTCAACGCGCTCCGGGTGGAGGGAACGATCCGCCATCCGGCGGCCGGCGATCCGTGGGAATACTCCGTCGTCCTGGCCATCCGGAACGACCGCGGCGAGGAGATCGCCCGTCAGGTCATCGGGGTCGGCGCGCTGCAACCGTCGGAAGGACGGACCTTCAGCCTGGCGGTGGAGGTCTTCACGCCGGCCGACGGGAAGCCCGGCAGGGACCGCTGACCGGTTCCTGACGCCGCGCCGCCGGGCTGCTGGCTCGGCGGCGACGGCGGTCGTACATTTGGCCCCTCGTGAAAACACCCGAACTCGACCGCGGCCTGGGCCTGACCGGCCTCGTGGCCACCGGCGTCTGCGCCATGATCGGCGGCGCCATCAACATCATTCCGTTCGCGATCCAGCGATCGGTCCCCGGCATCGGGCCTAACGTCTTCCCGGCCTACCTCCTGGCCGGGGTGCCGGCGGTGCTCGCCGGGATCGCCTTTGCCATCCTGGCCTCCGCCATGCCGCGGGCCGGCGGGACCTACGTCTACGCCAGCCGGGCGCTCAACCCGTATCTCGGCTTCGTGGCCAGCTTCTCCCAGTGGATGGCCATCTCGGTCGCGATGGGAGTCGTCTCCTATCTGCTGGTTCCGTTCCTCCGGGACGTGGCGGTGGCCGCGGGCGCCGACGGCCTCGCGGCGTTCCTCGAGCGAGGCCCGGTCCGCCTGACGCTGTCGCTCGGGTTCCTCTGGACGGCGGTGGCGGTGAACATCCGGGGCATCGGGACGTACCAGCGGACCGTGGTGCCGCTCATGTTCCTGACCCTGATCCTCTGCGGCCTCGTCATCGTCGCGGGCTTCTGGTACGACCAGACGGATTTCGTCGCCGCGCTGACCGCCCGCGACGGGTCCACCGTCCCCGACATCGCGGCCACGCCGCTCACCGCCGCCATTCTCCTTCCGGCGGCCACCATCCTGTTCTCCTCCTTCATCGGATTCGACTCGATTGCGCAGGCGGGCGGGGAGGCCCGTAACCCGGGCCGGAACCTCCCCCTCGCGATCCTGATCGCGGTCGGCGGGGTCGCGATCTTCTACTTCCTCTTCACCACCGCGCTGTACCACGCCGTCCCGTGGCAGTTCGTGGCCGACCAGGCCACCCGCCGCGACCTGACGGCACCGGGCCTGCTGGGCTACCTGCTCCCGCGGCCGCTCACGGTCCTGATCGTGGCCGGAGCGGCCGTGGCGCTCATCAAGGACCTCCCCGCCATGCTCCTCGGCGTCTCGCGGCTGATGTTCGCCTGGGGCGAGGACGGGATCTTTCCGGCCGCGGTGGCGCGGGTCCATCCGATCCGGCGGACCCCGCACGTGGCCATCCTGGCCAGTGGCGCCATGGCGTCGCTGTCCGTCCTCGGTTGCTACGTCGCCCGCGACTTCTTCCTGGGCGTCGACATCCTGGTGACGGCCATGCTGGTGAACTTCTTCCTGATGTGCCTGTCGGTCATCTTCCTGCCGATCCGGAACCCGGCCATCGCGGCCGGCATCACGGTGATCCCGAACCGCGCCGCGCAGCTCCCGATCGCCGTCCTTGGCGCGGTGGTGATGGCCGCGTTCTTCGCGATTCACACCTGGAAGGACCTCCACGCCCCGATCCCGTGGTTCCTCCGCTCCACCTGGGACTGGCTGATCGTCCTGGCCATCGGGAGCCTGATCTACTTCCGGGAAACCCGGGCGCTGGCCCGCCGCGGCATCGATCTGGCCGCCCGCTGCCGGGAGCTGCCACCGCAATGACGACGACCCCGACGACGGTCGACCTGGCGCCCGGCCTGACGATTCCCCGGGTGCTGACCGGCCTCTGGCAGATCGCCGACCTCGAGCGGGGCGGCGGGCCGGTCGATCCGGTGGCCACGGCCCGGGCCATGGAGCCGTACGTCGAACGGGGGTTCACCGCCTTCGACCTGGCCGATCACTACGGCTCCGCCGAAGTGGTGGTGGGCACCTTCCGGACGACGAGTCCGCTCGCCGACCGGGCCCGGTTCTTCACCAAATGGGTTCCCGAACCCGGACCGCTCAGCCGCCCTCAGGTCGAGGCCGCGGTGCGCCGGTCGCTCGACCGGATGCGGACCGAGCGCCTCGACCTCCTCCAGTTCCACGCCTGGCACTACCCCGACCCGAGCTGGCTCGATGCCCTGGGCTGGCTCGACGAACTCCGTCGGGAGGGCCTGATCGGGGCGTTAGGCGTCACCAACTTCGACACGGCGCACCTCCGGATCGCGGTGGCGAGCGGCATCCCGCTGGTGTCGAACCAGGTGTCGTTCTCGCTCCTCGATCGACGGGCCCGGACCCGGCTCGCGCCCTGGTGCCTCGAACAGGGCGTCGGGATCCTGGCCTACGGAACCGTGGCTGGGGGCTGGCTCTCGCACCGGTGGCTGGGCCGCCCGGAGCCGGATTGGGAGCGCGAGGGCACCTGGTCGGAGATGAAGTACGGCCGCTTCATTCGGGCCATCGGCGGCTGGGACGCGCTTCAGGCGGTCCTCGGCGCGGCCCACGGGATCGCGACCCGGCATGGCGTCTCGCTCACCAACGTCGCCACCCGGTACGTGCTCGATCAGCCCGGCGTCGCGGCGGTCATCGTCGGGGCCCGACTCGGCCGGAGCGAGCACGTGGCCGACAACGGCCGACTGTTCGAGTTCCGGCTCGACGACCGCGACCGGGCCGAGCTCGACCGGGTCCTCGATCAGCTCACCCCGGTCCCCGGCGACACCGGCGACGAGTACCGGAAGCCGCCCTTCCTCACCGCGTCGGGCGACCTGTCCCACCATCTGGCGGGCTTCCCGCCGCCCTACCCCACCCGCCCCGGCCCGGACGGCCGGACCCGCTGCCTGTCCGGCACCAGCTGGGAGACGCTGGCCGGGTTTTCCCGCGCGGTCCGGAGCGGCAACCGGATCCTGGTCAGCGGCACCACCGCCACCCACGGGGGCCGGCTGATCGGGGGCACCGACCCGGCGGCCCAGGCGCACGCGGTCATCGACAAGATCGAAGGGGCCATCCTGTCGTTAGGCGGTCGGCTGGCCGACGTGGTGAGGACCCGGGTCTACGTCCGGCGGATCGAGGACTGGGAGCCGGTGGCCCGGGCTCACGGCGAGCGGTTTGCCGGCATCCAGCCGGCCAACACCCTGGTCCGGGCGGATCTGGTCGGCGACGAGTACCTGGTCGAGATCGAGGCCGAGGCCGAGGTGGCCTCGGGCGACTGAGATGAACGGGCTGCGCCATTCGCTCGCGGTGGTGGCCACGATCGTCGCGGTGGGCTGGGTGTTCCTGGTCGGCGCGGGCGATCGCTTCCGGGCCTCGTTCGGGGCCTCCGAGAACCCGATCTGGAAGCTGGTGGGGCCGGTCGTCGTCGCGGCCTTGTTGGCGGCCGGGTTTTGGTGGCCCGACCGGCGACCCCTCCTCCACCTCGCGGCGGTCGCGGCCCTCGGCCTGCTGGTCGCGAGCCTGGCCGTGGCGCGCGAGTCGGTGTTCGTCGCCACCGTCGGGGTGTGCTACGCGGTCGGGTGGCTCGTGGTCTACTACCACCTGGCCTGGCGGGCTCCCGTTCCGCCGGCCGCGTGAGATGGGAAGCCTCCTCGTCGCCCACTTCCTGCCGACCTGGATCGTCGGCGCGATCGGCGTTAGGCTGCTATGGCGCCGACCAATGCCCCGCGCCCTCTGGGCCGGCCTCTGCTTTGCTCCCGTGGTGGTGACCGGTGGCTGGTTCGACGTGCTCGTCCCGATCCCGTCCTTCGTGGCCGACGGGCTCCTCCAGGGAGCGGCTCCCGCCGCCCTGGCACGGCAGGCGCTTCCTCCGCTGGCCATCGGCACCGCCGCGGCGGCGCTGATCTTCGGACTGATCGGCCGGCGGCAGGCGCCGCGCGTTCCCTCGGGGTCCCATGGCCGCTGATCCCCTGCCCCGGCTGCGGAAGCTCTGCCTCGCGCTGCCGGAGGCGCACGAGCAGGTGGCGTGGGGTGAGCCGACGTTTCGGGTCAAGGACAAGCTGTTCGCGATGTACGCGAGCGCGGGAACGCATCATGGCAAGGGCCGGCCCGCGGTGTGGATCAAGGCCAGCCCCACCAACCAGCAGCTGATGCTGGCGGCGGCGCCGGACAAATTCTTCTCGCCCCCGTACGTCGGCCCGAGCGGTTGGATCGGGGTCTGGCTCGACCGGCGGGTGCGGTGGAGCGAACTGCCGGGGCTGCTCGAGGACGGCTACCGGATGGTGGCGCCCCGCAAGCTGGTGGCCCTGCTGGATCCGGACTGATCCTGCATCAGCGCCAGGGGCGGGTGGTGATCCAGGTGCACCTGCTGGTATCGAGGCCATATCGGGTCACGAACGTACGCAGTCGGCTACCACTCCCCGACTCCTGATCGAGGACGAACAGCGTGTCGCCTCGCGAAAACACCGAAGCCCGAACCTCGCCAGAGGTCGGCACGGGAGCATCGACACAAGCCTTGGCGAGATCACGGCTGAGCACCGAAACAAAGATCTTGCCGGTGAGCGCGTTCCGCTCGAAGACCTGATCGTAGTGTACCGCGAAGAATGACCCATCGGTGCGCCGCCGGAGCCACCGTAGCGTCGACTTGGCGCTGACCGACTCGGCGAAGTCCCGAATCTCGGTCCACCCGGGCGGATACCCCCGCCGGCGAACGGCCGGTATGACGAGCGAGTCGACGACCCGCCCCTCGCCGTCAGCGACGAGAATCGGCTCGACCGCGGTGAAGCCGACGAGGAGGGAGTCGCCCGCCACCGCGACCTGGACCCCAACCTGACTCGCCGCGATCTGGCTGCCCGGGACGTAGACATCGGGCAAGGGTACCAGGTTCTGAATCGAGTCGGTGGCCAGGTTCCACGCCCCGACACCGGTTCGCTTGACCTGAGAGTACAATCCCAGCCAGATCGTTCCGCCCTTCACCTCTCCACTGACGACATAACCATCCGTCCTGACGCGGCGGACGAACGCCTTGGTGGCGCGGTCCAGCAGGCCGGCTCGTTGCTCGCCGAAGTCCGTCACCACGATCGTCGAGTCGGTTGGGAAGAGAACGAGCGTGGGCGTCGGCGCCTCGCCTGGTCCCTGACCGGGGCCACCGAACGCGACCTTCGGAGTCCCCTCAGGCGAGAATACCAGAACGCTTCTCGAAAGCCGGTCGATGATGTGGTAGTCGCCGCGGTCGTCGACCGCGAAGTTCCCTGGTTGACCGACGTAGAAGGAGTCGGCTTCCGCAAGACGCGTCACGCCCAGGGCTCGAGCGTCGAGGCGCCCCTCCTCACGTCCACCACAGGCCGCGAGGGCGCCGGCCAGGATCACGATCCCGCTCACGACAGCAAGATGGTGGTCGGTAGTGGGCGACGGAAGGCTCGTCGACCGGCGACAGACGGTCACTACCCCCCGCGCCGTCCGCCATCGCGGGTCCAGATCACCACCGCGGCGCAGCTGTCATCGAGGTACTCGGCCGGAATTTGCGAAACACCCCGGAAGACCTCCATCGCTTCGATGTCGTTCGGCCCGACGGCATCGAAGAGCTCGAGCCACGAGCGCCAGACGTCCTCCACGGTTCCGCGGTTCGGACCCGAGTTCCTCGCGCCCGGCATGGCCGCGCCGGACGTTCCTTGCGGTCCACCGACGAGGAACGGCTGCTTTTGCCCGTCAATCCACACGCTGATCTTGGGCGGGAAGTTGGCGCACCGGGCGAACTTCACCGAGGTCCCGGGGACCCCCGGGGGATTCCATGCGACCTGGACGCCGGCGATGCCGCGAAGGAGCTCGAAGCTCCGCACGGCCGTCGCTTTCTCGATCTCGTCTCGCGTCAGGAACGTGCCGGCGCCGGTTCGGCGGCGACGATAGAACTCGTCATACTTCGAGGTATGGGCCAGCCGAGCCGGTTTCGCGAACCGCGACTCGACCTTCAACTCGGGCAACTCGACCGCCGACGGTGTGAGAACGAAATCGACGACCCCCGCCGTATCGGTCCCGGCGACGACGGCATAGGCGGGAAGGAAGCCAACCGCACGGGCAAAAACGTGCAGGCGGCCGCTCGTCAAGCTGGTCAGCGTGTAGCGACCCGAGTCATTGGTGAGTGCCCTGACGAACCCATCGACCACGCCAACCTCGGCGCTCGGCAAGACCCGGTCGCCGGACCTCACCGTTCCCCTCAGGGTTCGGTTCTGCGCACCCGCCCCGGAGGTCGAAAGGGCAATGGCGCAAACGGCAAACGAGATCTGAAGCCGCATCGGCATACCTCCGCGGGGAGCCTGCCGGCATCCTGGAAGCACCAATGTTGGCAAGCGGCTCGAGGCTGTCAATAACCCACAGCCGATAGCTGACCGTGGTCGAGATTCCTCATTCTGGCCCCATGCGCCTCGAGACGGGGGTGCAACGCCAATCAGGGATGATCGTGCCCATCAGCCGCCGACCGCTCCTGCCGGAGCGTGATCCCCACCGCCCGCATCAACTCGTCCACCTGGTACAACCGTCCGCCCCGCACCACCGTCTCCACTTTCGCGAGGTCCCCGATCCGCTCGGCCGGCTTGCCGTCGACCACGATCAGGTCCGCCACCTTCCCCACCGCCACGCTGCCGTAGTCGCGATCGTCCTTCATGAACCGGGCGGCATCGATCGTGGCGATCTGCAGCACCCGACTCGCCGGAATCCCCGCCCGCTCGTACATCTCGAGTTCCCGCCGGAACGTGGTGCCCTGGGAGTTGTCGGTGCCGGCCACCAGCGGCACCCCGGCGTCGTACAGCCGCCGGATCAGCCGGAGGTAGGCGGAATCCGCCCGGGCCTGATTGGCCGATCCGCCGGCGCCGACGATGCCGGCGCCGCCCCCGATCCACAGGTTGAAGGTCCCGTCGACCACCGTCTTCCGTTCGGCCAGGAACCGGATCAGCTCGGTCATTTCCGGCCGGTCGACGTCGAACGTCGGCGCCACCGCGGTGGCGACCATCGAGTAGGCCCGCATCCGCGGCAGGTACAGCGAATCGGGGAAGAAGTCGGAGAAGAAGAACGCCGCGTGCTGGATCTCGTCGTAGCCGAGTGACACGGCGGCCCGGATCGACATCCCGCGCGGAATGTGTCCGCTCAGCAGCATCCCCCGCTTCCGGGCTTCGGCGGCGATGACCGGGACCAGATCGGGATGGAGGACGTTGTAGAGCTTGATCTGCCGGTACCCCAACGAATCGTACCGGGCCACCCAGGCCCGGGCCTCCGCCTCGTCCCGAGCCAGCGCCTCGCTCGGACCGGCCCAGGCCAGCGGGCCCTCGATGAACCCGGCGAGAATCACTCGCGGCGAGGCCAGCCGACCGGCCCGCTCCCGATCGCGCTGCGACACGGCCACGTCGAGGTCGGCGGCGAGGTCGCGCACCGTGGTCAGGCCCTGCGCCAGTTGCACCAGACTCCCGGCCGACTGGTTCGACACCATCAGATGGGTGTGCATGTCCCAGAGGCCGGGCAACACCGACTTGCCGGCGGCCTCGACGACGGTGGCGCC
>JAEUJH010000686.1 GCA_016794825.1 Gemmatimonadota bacterium | reverse complement strand
CTCAACGTGGCGTTCTACGCCGGACACGGGACGATCCGCTCCGCCGTCATGGGCGACGACTTCAAACGCCCGGCTCGCCCCGAGGAAGTCGATTCGATGACCCGGCTCCTCGAACGGGAACTCGCCGCCGGGGCGCTCGGTTTGTCGACGGGCCTCGAGTACGACCCCGGGATCAACTCCGACCGGTCCGAGGTCATGGCGCTGGCCAAGACCACCGCGACCGCGGGCGGCCGCTACATCAGCCACATCCGGAGCGAGGATCGGTGGTTCTTCGAGGCAATCGACGAGATCATCGCGATCGGCCGGGAAGCGAAGCTGCCGGTGCAGGTGAGCCACATGAAGCTCGCGATGATCTCGCTCTGGGGGCAGACCGACAGCCTATTGCGGGTCCTCGACGCGGCTCGAGCCAGCGGGGTCGAGATCACGGCGGACGTCTATCCGTACACCTACTGGCAGTCGACGCTCCAGGTGCTGTTCCCGAAGCGGGACTTCGACAACCGGGCCGAGGCCGACAAGGTCCTCCGGGAAATCGCCAAGCCCGAGGGGCTTCTGATCGGCGACTTCCTCCCGAATCGGGCCTACGCGGGAAAGACCGTCGCGGAGATCGCGGTCCTCCGGAAGGAGGATCCGGCCACCACGCTGATGGGGTTGATCCGGGAATCGATCGCGTGGGAGCGGGCCCATCCCGATTCGGGTGGGAGCGAAAGCGTCGTCGCCACCAGCATGGCCGACGCCGACGTCGCCAAGCTCCTGGCCTGGGCGCATACCAACGTGTGTTCCGACGGGGCGCTCGAGGGCGCGCACCCGCGCGGGTTCGGCGCCTTTCCCCGGGTGCTGGGCCGGCTGGTCCGGGAGCAGAACGTGATGTCGCTCGAGACCGCCGTCGCCAAGATGAGCGGGCTCGCCGCCGCGCATACCGGGCTTCGGCGGCGGGGGACGATTGCCCCGGGCCAGTATGCCGATCTGGTTCTCTTCGACCCCGCGACGGTCGTCGATCGGGCCACGCCGGCGGAGCCCCGCCTGGTGTCGACCGGGATCGAGCGGGTGTGGGTCAACGGCCAGGAAGTGTGGCGCGAGGGTCGGACCACGGCCGCGCGGCCCGGACGGGTCATCCGGCGGGGCGACCAGTGAGTTTCTCCGATCGGGTCCGCGAGGCCGAAATCCGGATTCGCCCGCACGCGCGGGAAACGCCGTTGCTGTGGTCGCCGACGCTGTCCGAGCTGGCCGGGACCCGGGTTTTCCTCAAGCTCGAAAACCTCCAGCACACCGGGTCGTTCAAGCTCCGGGGCGCGCTCAACAAGATGCTGTCCCTCGGCGAAGCCGACCGGGCGCGCGGGGTGGTGACCGCCTCGACCGGCAACCACGGCGCCGCCACCGCCTACGCCGGCCGGCTCACCGGGGTCACCCCGACCGTCTACGTGCCGGAGGGTGCCGCGCCGAGCAAGGTCGAGCGGATCCGGGCGCTGGGCGGCCGAGTCGAGGTTTTCGGGACCGACTCGAGCGAGACGGAGCTGTACGCCCGGGTCGTGGCCGAGCGGACCGGGCAGGTCTTCCTCTCGCCGTACAACGACTGGGACGTCATGGCGGGCCAGGGCACCATCGGCCGGGAACTGGAACGGCAGTGTCCCGATCTCGGGGTGGTGCTCGTGGCGGTCGGTGGGGGCGGGTTGATCGGGGGGATCGCGGGCTATCTCAAGGCCGTCCGTCCCGCCGTGTCGATCGTCGGGTGCAGTCCCCGCAACTCGGCGGTGATGGCGGCGTCGGTCCAGGCCGGGACGATCCTCGACCTGCCCTCCGAGCCGACCCTGTCCGACGGTACCGCGGGCGGCGTGGAGCCGGGAACGATCACCTTCGAGTACTGCCGGGATCTCGTCGACGGCTACGATCTGGTCGAGGAAGCGGCCATCGAGGCCGGCATGCGGCTCGCGTTCGACGCGGAGCGGCTGATCGTCGAAGGGGCGGCCGGCGTGGCGATCGCGAGCGCGGTGTCGCGGCCGGGGCGGTGGGTGGATCGGGACGTGGTGGTGGTGCTCTGCGGCGGCAACGTGGGGGTCGACCGGTGGTGCGGCCTGATGACCGCCCCCCGCCGTTAGGCGGGGGGGATCCGGAGGGTCACCTGGTCGCCGGGGCTCACGGTAATCTCGTCGGACACCGGGGCCCGGTTGCTGCCGATCGGATCGGCCTGGAACCGGAGACTGGTCAGGGTCCGGATCAGGTACTTGGGCAGCGTAAACCGGTTGGTGGAGTTGCCGGTGACGGTGCCGAGGCGGACCCGGCGC
>JAEUJH010000677.1 GCA_016794825.1 Gemmatimonadota bacterium | reverse complement strand
CGCCGCCGGGCCGGCGGTCGGGATCGTGGTGAGCGTCCCGGCGGCCGACCCAACCCGGCGGCGGGCCATCCTCGACCGGGTCCGGGCCCTGACCGGGCCGCCCGAAGCGGCGGTGCTGGTCGACGACCCGTCGTTAGGCACCGCGCCGGGAGTCCACGGGGTCCAGTGCCCGGCCGGTCGGGAGGTGGCGACGGTCCGGAGCGCCATCGGACGGCGCTGGGTCGGGGTCGCGGTCCGCCGCACCGACGAGGCGGCCGCGGCGGCAACGGCCGGGGCCGACTGGGTGGTGGCGCTCGACGTGTTCGGACCGGCGCCGGGCCCTGGCCGGGCGGCGGACGGACTCGCCTGGCTTGGCGAACTCGCGGCGTTCGGGATCCCGGTGTTCGCAAGTGGCGGCGTGACACTCGACCGGCTGTCGGCCATCCGCGAAGCCGGGGCGTGGGGCGTGTCGGCCCGGGCCGGCCTCTGGCAGGCGGCCGATTCGGCGCGGGCCGCGGACCAGTACCTCCGGGCCTGGGCCCAATGACCCGCCGCCCGGAACGGTCCGCCGGCACCCCATCGGCCCGCCCGGCGGGTCGCGGGACCGGTTCCGGCGGCGCGCGGGCCGCCCCGTTCGCCCGGCCCACGCCATGAAGCAGGCCGTCCCCGGCCTGGCGCCCCGATTCGCCGCCTGGCGGATCCTCCACGACGTCCGCCATGGCGTGCCATTCGACGTGGCGCTCCGCCGCGCCATCGTCGACCTCGAGCCCGACGACCGCCGGCTGGCCCACGAACTCGCCGCCGGGGTGTTCCGGCACCGGAGCCGCCTCGACGAATCGTTAGGCGCGGCCATCGACCGCGGGGTCGACAGCGTCCGGCCCGACACCCTCGACGCGCTCCGCCTCGGCGCCTTCCAGCTGACCCAGCTCGACCGGATCCCGGCTCACGCCGCGGTCCAGACCACCGTGGGCGTCGCTCGCCGGCTCGGGGGCCGGCGGATCGCCGGGTTCGTCAACGCGGTGCTCCGGAAGCTGACCCGCGACCCCGCGGCCCCGGCGCCCGCGGGCGACGATCTGGCCCGGACCCACTCGCATCCGGCCTGGCTGGTCGACCGCTGGCTGGCCCGATTCGGCCCCGACGAGACCAATCGGCTGCTGGCGTGGAACAACGCCCGGCCGGCCCTGGTGCTCCAGCCGGCCC
Source organism: Gemmatimonadota bacterium (assembly GCA_016794825.1). Lineage (GTDB taxonomy): Bacteria > Gemmatimonadota > Gemmatimonadetes > Gemmatimonadales > GWC2-71-9 > SHZU01. The sequence continues at coordinate 3,173 of JAEUJH010000677.1, read as the reverse complement.
GCTGGGCCCGTGCCGGGCTCGAGGCGGCCCTCACGAACGCCGGGGTCGAGTTCCATCCGGCGCCCTACGACGCCGGCCTGGTGGTCGCGACCCGCAAGCCGACCCAACTCCCGGGGTTCCACGAAGGGGGGTTCCTGGTCCAGGATCCGGCCCAGCGGCTGGTTACCCGGTTCTTCGCGCCCGCGCCGGGAAGTCTGGTGTACGACGCCTGCGCCGCGCCGGGCGGCAAGTCGGTCGCCCTGGCGGCCGTGGCCGGCACCGTCGTGGCCGCCGACAAGACCCGGGTCCGGGTCCGGCGTCTGGCCGAAACGACCCGGCGGGCCGGGCCCGGGCGGATCTTCCCGATCCAGGCCGACGCGCTCCACCCCCCGCTCCGCCGGGCCGACGCCGTCGTGCTCGACGTTCCCTGCCTCGGCACCGGCACCTTTGCCCGCAATCCGGACGCCCGGTGGCGGGTCACGGCGGACGCCCTGCTCCGCCTGGCGGAGCAGGCGGCTGGATTCCTGGCCGCAGCGGCCCCGCTAGTGGCGCCCGGCGGACTGTTATTATTCGCCACGTGTTCGCTGGAACCCGAGGAGAACGAAGCCCAGGTCGAGCGGTTCCTCACGGAGCATCCCGAATTCCGACGCGAGCCGGCGGCCACCGTGCCGACCGAACTCCTCACGGACGCGGGCGACCTCTCGCTCCTGCCCCAGCGGACCGGAACGGATGGCGCCTACGCCGCCCGGCTCCGCCGAATCGCCAGCTGACGTCCACCGGCCGGAGCCCGGCCCGTTGGACCTGACCCGAGGACCGATGGCCCAACCCGGCGCCCAACGCCAGCGACCGAGCGTGCCGCTCCCCCGTACCGTGGCGGGGCGGCGCCGCCTGACGGCGTTCCTGGTCCTCCTGACGTCCGGGCTGGCCGGCTATCTGACCACCTGCGTTGCCTACCCCCGCCCGCTCTTCGGCAAGGAGCACTCGGTCGGCCGGGTCATCGGCCTGCCGCTGTCGGAAGCGGAGCGGCTGCTCGAGGGCCAGGGCTTCAAGGTCAAGATCGAGGGCGAGGAACCGGACCCGGAAATCGCGGCGGGGTCGGTGCGGTGGCAGGATCCGCCCCCCGACCTGATCGTGCCGCGCGGCACCACCATCCAACTGATCCGGAGCGCCGGGCCCGCCAACGTGCCGGTGCCGGACCTCGCGGCCTTCGATCTCGACCAGGCCACCCGGGTCCTGATCGCGGCCGGGCTCAAGGTCGGCGACGTCGACACGGTGCCGAGCGCCGAGGATCCGGGCATCGTGGTCGGCAGCCGACCCGATCCGGGCAGCGCCAAGGCGCCCGGCAGCACCGTCGACCTGCTGGTCAGCGAGGGGCCCTCCGGCGTCGAGGTGCCTAACGTGATCGGCCTCCGCCAGGACGAGGCCCGTCGCCAGATCGAGGCGGCCGGGTTCCGGGTCGGCCGGGTCAGCCGGACCGACACCCGGCGCGGGCCTCCGGGCACCGTCCTCGAACAGCAACCCGTCGCCGGCTCCCGGGCGTCCCGCCGAACCCGCGTCGACCTGGTGATCACCGAGGTGAACTGATGCGACCCGCCAAGATCGCCCCGTCCGTGCTGTCCACCGACCTGGGTCGGCTGGCCGAGCAGATCGCCCAGGCCGAGGCCGGAGGCGCCGACTGGATCCACGTCGACGTGATGGACGGGCATTTCGTGCCGAACCTGACGTTCGGCGGCCCGCTCATCAAGGCGCTCGCCAAGCTCACCAAGCTGCCGATCGACGTGCACCTGATGGTGACGGAACCCGAGAAATACCTGGCCGAGTACGCCGATCTCGGGGTCGCGGTCTTCACGTTCCATCCCGAGGCCACCGTCCACGTGCAGCGGCAGCTGGCCGCGGCGCGGGAGCGGGGGATGCGGGCGGGCCTGGCCCTCAACCCCGCCACGCCGCTCTCGGCCATCGAGGAGGTCGTCGCCGATCTCGATCTGGTGCTCGCGATGTCGGTCAATCCGGGCTTCGGCGGCCAGAGCTACTGGCCCGGCGCCACGGCCAAGATCCGGCGAATCCGACAACTGCTCGACGAACATCGCTCGCCGGCCACGCTCGAGGTGGATGGCGGCATCACCGTCGCCACGATCGGCGAGGCGCATCGGGCCGGGGCCGACATGTTCGTCGCCGGCACCGCGGTGTTCGGCCAGGCCGACCCGGCAGCCGCGGTCCGCGCCCTCAAGGCCGCCGCGCCCACCGGAACCCTGGTGTGAGCGCCCCGACCTACCAGACCCTGACCGTCGAACGGCGGGGCGCCGCCGAGTGGCTGACCCTGGCGCGTCCCGATCGGCTCAACGCCGTCGACGCGACGATGCGGGAAGAACTCCACGACTATCTCGACCGGCTGGCCGGCCGGGAAGACATCCGGGTCCTCGTCATCGGCGGCGCCGGCCGCGGGTTCTGCGCGGGGCTCGACCTCCGCGATGAGGTCGCCACCACGCCCGTCGAGCCAGCCCAAGCGTACCAGTTGCTCTTCTGGCAGCAGCGCTTCAGTCAGCTGGTCGTGAAGCTCCGCCGGATCCCGCAGGTCGTGGTGGCCCTGGTCAACGGACCGGCCGCCGGACTCGGCTTTTCGCTGGCACTCGCGGCCGACATCCGGATCGCCACCACCAGCGCGGTGTTCTCGGCGGCCTTCATCAAAGTGGGATTCAGCGGGGGCGACTGCGGCAGCTCCTTCCACCTGCCCCGGATCGTCGGCGGGGCGGCGGCCAGGGAACTGCTGCTGACCGGTCGGCCCTGTCCGGCCGATCGGGCCCTTCGCCTCGGCCTGGTCAGCGAAGTCGTCGCCGCCGACGAACTGGAGACGGCGGGCCGGAAGCTGGTCGACGACCTCCTGGCCACCAGCCCGACCGGGCTCCGCCTCACCAAGGACCTCCTCAACGTCTCCGAATCGGGCGGCGGCCTCGAGGCGGTGATCGCCATGGAGGATCGGAACCAGATGTACTGTCTCCTCGGCGGCGACCCGGTGGAAGGCATCCGGGCATTCCAGGAAAAGCGAGCGCCCCGCTTCCAATAGGGGACCCTCCCCACTCGATCGGAAAGCACTCATGAGCTGGCAGAAGGAAGTCGACGAACTCCGCCGCCGGCAGGCCATGGCCCGCGAAATGGGCGGCGAGGCCAAGGTCCGCCGGCAGCACGACGCCGGCCGA